>CAZXMY010000047.1:0-11171 GCA_964641325.1 uncultured Flavobacteriaceae bacterium
AACGCAAAAAATATTTACCCAAACTAGCCTCTGGAGAATGGATGGGCTCTTTTGGGCTTACAGAACCGGATCACGGTTCTAATCCTGGTGGCATGGTGACTAATTATAAGGATATGGGAGATCATTATCTTTTAAACGGGGCTAAGCTTTGGATCTCTAACTCTCCTTTTTGTCAGGTTGCCGTCGTATGGGCAAAAAATGAAGAAGGGCGTATTCATGGTCTTATCGTAGAGCGCGGTATGGAAGGTTTCTCAACACCAGAAACGCATAATAAATGGTCACTAAGAGCAAGTGCTACGGGTGAGCTAATTTTTCAAGATGTAAAGGTGCCTAAAGAAAATTTACTGCCTAATAAATCGGGCCTAGGAGCACCTCTTGGATGTTTAGACTCAGCTCGATTTGGGATAGCTTGGGGAGCAATAGGAGCAGCTATGGATTGTTATGATACAGCTTTGCGTTATGCAAAACAACGTATCCAGTTTGGAAAGCCTATTGCCGCATTCCAACTACAGCAGAAGAAATTGGCCGAAATGATTACCGAAATCACAAAGGCGCAACTACTGGCCTTGAGACTCGGTCAACTTAAGAATGAAGATCGTGCTTCCTCAGCACAAATCTCGATGGCAAAACGTAATAATGTAGATATGGCGATAAAAATCGCGCGTGAAGCACGTCAAATCTTAGGTGGTATGGGTATCACAGGAGAATACAGTATTATGCGTCATATGATGAACTTAGAAAGCGTGATTACCTATGAAGGAACTCACGATATTCACCTATTAATTACCGGTTTAGATATTACTGGAGAGAATGCTTTTAAATAAACAAAAGCAAAGCATCATTTAAAAAAGAAAAAAGTGATTCTTTAGAGTCACTTTTTTTATGCATCTTTAAGCTATGAATTCGCGCAAACGTTTAGATCGAGCTTATAAAAATGCCAAGGTGGTTCACTTTGATAATAATGACAAGCTTATCTTTTTTTCGGACTGTCATCGTGGAGACAAAAGTTTTGCAGATGATTTTGCGCGTAATGAGAATATCTATCACCACGCCTTAGAACATTATTACAAGAAAGGTTTTACTTATTTCGAGTTAGGCGATGGTGACGAACTCTGGGAAAACACATCTTTTGAGAGTATTCTCAATGCCCATAAAAATGTCTATCGACTTCTTCAAAAATTTCATTTGGAAAAGCGATTGCAT
This sequence comes from uncultured Flavobacteriaceae bacterium, assembly GCA_964641325.1. Taxonomy (GTDB): domain Bacteria; phylum Bacteroidota; class Bacteroidia; order Flavobacteriales; family Flavobacteriaceae; genus Dokdonia. The sequence goes on from CAZXMY010000047.1 coordinate 1,204, forward strand.
TTTATCTTTGGTAATCACGATATGGTATATCGCGACCCTAAGTATGTGAAGAAACATCTGAGCTCTTACTTTGATCCAAAAGACGGTAGGGAAGAAATTCTTTTTGAAAACTTAGAGTATCACGAAGCCATCACACTTAAGCACTGTGATACCCATCAAGAACTATTTTTATGCCACGGGCATCAAGCCGACTGGATGAACTATCACGGCTGGCGTTTTAATCGTTTTCTAGTGCGTGTGCTTTGGAAACCCTTGCAAATTTTTGGCATTTCTGATCCTACGAGTCCCGCAAAAAACTATAAAGAGTTAATAAAAGTAGAACGTCGTATGAAAAAATGGATCAAGGAAAATAACAACCTAATGACCATGACAGGACACACACACAGACCTCGTTTTCCTGAACCTGGGGATATTCCATTTTTTAATGATGGTAGTTGTGTTCACCCGCGAAGTATTACGGGCATTGAAATTGAAAATGGTGAAATATCATTAATCAAATGGCATATTGCTACTCATAACGATGGTACTTTGCGCGTTGTACGAGTACTATTGGAAGGACCGCAAAAATTGATTGATTATAAAACTACCTAGTTTTATTCTTCTGGCGCGAGAGTTACTTTAAGACCATCCATTTCTGGGCTGATATGTAACTGGCAACCTAATCTACTAGTATCTTTTACATTGAAAGCTTCGGCGAGCATAGCATCTTCATCATCAGTCATTTCTGGCAATTGATGGTCTGACTCTACGTAACATTGACAGGAAGCGCACATCGCCATACCACCACAAATACCAATAGTTCCTTCTGGAGCGAGCTCATAAGAACGTACAAGTTCCATAAGATTCATATTCATATCTGTAGGGGCATCAATAACATGGGTTGTGCCGTCGCGATCTGTAATGTGTATTGTAATGTCTGTCATTCCCTCTCTGTTCTTCAGACATCTCTCCCAGAGGGAGAGAAAAATCTTTATTGAATTGCTTTAACTACAGCCTTAGGCGCTTCTTTCTTACTTCCATCAAAGCCAGTAACACCTCCAACCGTAGTATATTTCATAACATAACGTTTGTCCGGAAAGATTTTTTGATAAGCACTCTGACACATTAAGGTAGCTTCGTGAAAACCACAGAGAATTAATTTTAGTTTGCCCGGATAGGTATTTACATCTCCTATGGCATAGATTCCTGGGATATTGGTTTGATAATCTAAGCTGTTATCCACTTTAATGGCATTTTTTTCGATCTCAAGACCCCAATCTGCAATAGGACCTAGTTTAGGTGCCAGCCCAAATAACGCCACAAAGGCATCTACTTCCAGCCGTGTAACTTCATCTCCTCTTTGTATCTGGACAGCTTCTAGGGTACTATCTCCTTCTAGTTTTACAATTTCTGCCGGAGTAATCAATTTTATTTTTCCAGCATTCTTGAGTTCTTGTACTTTTTCTACACTATCTAAAGCACCTCTAAACTCATTACGACGATGAACTAGAGTTACTTCACTTGCCACATCTGCTAAAAAAATGCTCCAATCTAAGGCACTGTCGCCTCCTCCAGCAATAACTACTTTCTTATCTCGATATACTTCGGGATCTTTAATCATATAAGCTAGCCCGTTATCTTCGTAAAAAGATAAATTTTCTAATTGCGGTTTACGCGGTTCAAAACTTCCCAATCCTCCGGCAATGGCAACAATAGGAGCATTGTGTTTTGTGCCTTTATTGGTAGTAACCACAAAAGAATCATCCTCTAGTTTTTCTATAGTGTCTGCACGTTCTCCTAAGGTAAAACCAGGCTGAAAAGGCTCTATCTGCTTCATTAAGTTATCTACTAAATCACCAGCAAGTACTTCTGGAAAAGCTGGGATGTCGTAAATGGGCTTTTTAGGATAAATCTCTGAGCATTGTCCTCCAGGTTGAGCAAGTGCATCAATAAGATGGCACTTTAATTTTAACAATCCTGCCTCAAAAACAGTAAATAATCCCGTAGGACCTGCCCCTATAATAAGAATATCTGTTGTAATCATGGATTCTAGTTGGTACGCTATCGCTTTGCTGTCCCGATGCTCGTGAGACCTACCTGCCGGCAGGTCTCACGAGCTCGATTTAGCGAAAGCGTTATGCCTCTACATTTATAACACTTTCTATTTGCGGCGCGTGCTTTTTTATAGTCATCTCAACACCACTTTTAAGCGTCATTTGATTTACAGAGCACGCAACACAAGCACCCTCTAACTGCACACGCACTGTGGTTCCGTCTTCAATTCCTAATAAAGAAATATCTCCTCCATCACTCTTAAGAAATGGTCTTATTTCTTCTAGGGCATCTTCTACTTTCTGAACTAATTCTTGATCTGTCATATCCTAATTTTTTACAGCAGAGCAACCAGCCATAGTCGTTATTTTAATGGCTTCTGTAGCCGGTAAATCTTTATTGCGTCTTACGGTTTCTTCTACTACATTTTTAGTGAGCTGCTCAAAAGCTTTTTCTAATACTGTTCCCATTTGCAAGGCAGCAGGACGACCTACATCTCCAGCTTCACGTATGCTTTGTACCAACGGAATCTCCCCTAGCAAACGAACATCTAAATCTGAAGCAAGATGCTTTGCTCCTTCTTTTCCAAAAATGTAATACTTATTATCAGGCAATTCGTCTGGTGTGAAGTACGCCATATTCTCTACAATACCCAATACAGGTACATTTATACTCTCTTGCTGAAACATAGCAACACCTTTCTTTGCATCTGCAAGGGCTACAGTTTGTGGGGTACTTACCACAACGGCACCCGTTATAGGTAGGGATTGCATTATACTTAAATGAATGTCTCCTGTTCCTGGCGGCAGGTCTAACAAAAGAAAATCTAATTCTCCCCACGCAGCATCAAAAATCATCTGATTTAAGGCTTTTGCCGCCATAGGGCCTCTCCATATTACGGCCTGATCTGGCTTGGTAAAAAAGCCTATGGATAAAATTTTTACTCCGTAATTCTCTACAGGTTTCATCTTAGACTTTCCATCTACATTTACAGATAGTGGTCGTTCTGCAACTACATCAAACATAATTGGCGCAGAAGGTCCATAAATATCTGCATCCAGAATTCCTACTTTAAAACCCATTTTAGATAGGGTAACCGCAAGGTTTGCCGTTACGGTAGATTTTCCCACGCCTCCTTTACCCGAAGCCACAGCAACAATATTTTTGATGCCAGGAATGGCTTTGCCTTTAATTTCATTCTTCTCTGTAGGTGCAGGCGCATCTACTTTAAGATTAATTTTTATGGTAGCCTGAGCAGACACTTGTTCTTTAATTACTCTGGTGATTTCCGACTCTGTTTTTTTACGTGCTTGTAATGCCGGGTTTTTTATAGTGATATCTACAATGACCTCATCTCCAAACGTAAGCACATTTGTAACAGCGCCACTGTCTACCATATTCTCACCAGCACCAGGAACTGTAATTGTTTTTAGTGCGTCGAGTATATCTTGTTTTTTAAATTTCATGTATTAATGCATCCAATTTATTAGCCTTTATCTAGACTAAATCTAAGTACAAAGATACGGCGCACAATTGGTATTCTAAAACCGCTTGTCATCTGTTTTTACTCTATAAAACTTGTGGTATGGAGGATTATAGCAAAAGCCAACTTTAAAAAATATCTTCGTCTAACTCTGTGCTAGGGTCCCATAATAATTTTTTAAAATCAACCACCTTATCATTCTTTACTGCTACACCTTCTGCTTCCAGCATTTGCTGCATCGCATTGGAGCTGCCGAAATGCATTTTTCCCGTAAGTAACCCTATCCTGTTTACGACTCGTTGTGCAGGGATTTCGGGAAATCTATGAGCGGCATTCATAGCCCATCCTACCATTCTTGAGCTGCCGCCAGAACCAATATAGCGGGCGATAGCGCCATAGGTGGTAACACGTCCTTTAGGTATACACTTAGTGACAGCATACACCTTATCAAAAAAACCTAAAGTTTGATCTGAATAATTCATGAGAAATACGTCATACGTACTAAAGTAATTAGCACCAGAATAATCATAAGCCCTGCCATAAAGTAATTAGAATATTTACTAAACGAAGCACTTTTATTATTGATTTTTGCGAAGAAAGTAGCATATAAATAGAGGGTCGTAAATGTACCCAAAGTGGCTGCTCCTATAAAGATAATCATAGCCATAACGTCATAATCTACTTTCCCACTAACATTAAGACCTACACCTAAAGCGCAAAAATAGGGTATAGGCAAAACGTTGAGAGCAGAAACCATCATCCCTTTTCCTAGACTTCTTAGTCCTGCGTTTTTAGGTGCCTGCACTTCTTTGACTTTACTCCGTTTTGCTTTGACAAAAAAGAAAATTGCCATAATACCAAATATAACTAGGCCAGTACGCAGCAACATATTTTGCACATAGGAATTTCCAAAAATATAGCGCGCCAACTGTATCGCTATCCATGCCTGAAAAATAACCACAAAAGAAGCGCCTATAGCCACTAAAATGCCGTTTTTCTTACCGTGCTGCACACAGGTTTTGGCCACAGACATATTAATAAGTCCAGGAGGAATAACACCTGCCAGCGCTGCAAAAAAAGTGATAAAAAAGAGTTTAGTTGTTTCCAGTTTGTTAGCCTATTTCACTTTAAATTTAATATAAGTTATTGGTTTTCCTTGTTCTAAATATTGTTTTTCGTAAAATGTCTGAATTCCAGTAACTTCCTCGGGTGAATATTCGTTCTTATATACGTTGTGATTTGCATGTAAAATCTCGTGTCCTTCGCCGTGCAATAAGCCCAAAGTATAGCCATGCATAAACTCTGAGTCTGTCTTTAAATTTATTGTTCCGTCTGGAGTTAAAATATTTTTATACTTCTGCAAGAAAACGGTATTTGTCATTCGGTGCTTAGTGCGCTTATACTTAATCTGAGGGTCCGGAAAAGTTATCCATATTTCGGAGATTTCTGCTTTCGCGAAAGCGTACTCCACTAACTCTATCTGGGTACGCATAAACCCTACATTGTCAAGTCCATCTTCCAAAGCCGTTTTTGCACCTCTCCAAAAACGCGCACCTTTAATATCTATGCCTAAAAAATTCTTTTCTGGATATTTTCTTGCCAGCGCCACAGAATATTCTCCCTTACCGCAACCCAATTCCAAAACAATAGGGTTTGTATTTTTAAAAAAATCTCGATTCCAATTACCTTTGAGCGGGAAAGTACTATCTACCAGTTCCTCTCGTTGGGGCTGTACAACGTTTTTAAAGGTTTCATTTTCACGAAAGCGCTTAAGCTTATTTTTACTTCCCACAGGCTCTGATAAAGTTTTGGTAAAATTAAGGAAACTTTTAGTAGGTATTAAAACATCATCTTTGCATTATGGTAGTAAAGAAAAAACTTCTTGTTGCGCCTCTTAATTGGGGCTTAGGACACGCCACTAGGTGCATCCCTTTAATAGATGCACTTAAGCAAGAAGGGTATACTGTTATTATTGCAAGTGATGGTGGTGCGCTGGAACTCTTGAAGAAGGAATTTCCAGATCTTCTCGCTATACAATTACCAAGCTACAATATTTCTTATTCAAAAAAAGGATCACATTTTAAAGGTAAGATGTTAGCTAGTGGTCCCAAAATTTTAAAAGCCATTAAAGCCGAACATAAAATACTCGACACCCTAATTGAGACTCACGGCATTGATGGTGTAATTTCTGATAATAGATTAGGGCTTTATTCCTCTAAAGTACCTACGGTTTTTATGACACACCAGCTTACTGTTTTGAGCGGTGCAACTACCTGGCTTTCTAGCTATTTGCATAAAAATTTTATCAAGCGTTTTGATGAATGTTGGGTTCCTGATTATAACAATGAAAACAGTTTAAGCGGGAAATTAGGGCAGCAAAAAAAAGAAGTTATTCCTACAACATATATTGGCCCTTTAAGCCGGCTACAACCCAAAACAGAAAAACGAAAATACAAAGCAATAGCCATTTTATCGGGTCCTGAACCTCAGCGCACTTTACTTGAAGAAATACTGCTCCGCGAACTCAGAAAATACAATGGACCCGTCCTTATGGTACAAGGGCTTCTAGACGGCGAGCAGACTCAAACGAGAACAGGCAATATAGAAATAATCAACTATCTCACGTCTCGCGAACTAGAAAAAGCAATTAACGCTAGTGAATTTGTTATATCAAGATCTGGTTATACCACAATAATGGATCTAGCTTGTATGGGCAAGAAAGCCTATTTTATTCCAACACCAGGACAAACAGAACAGGAATACTTAGCACTCCGCCTTAAAAACAAAGGCATTGTTCCCTACAGTAATCAGGCAGATTTTAAAATTAAAGATCTTGCCAAGCTCTCTGTTTATAAGGGATTTGATGCCACCTCAAAAACAGAAGATTTAAGCTTATTCTTCGGCCTTTTCGAGCGTAAAAGAAAACTCAGAACCCACTCCATATTCGCTCTCAACATAGATTTTCTCTTCATGCGCCTCTACAATATGTTTCACAATAGAAAGACCCAGCCCTGAACCACCTACTTTTCTGTTGCCGGTTTTATCTACCCTGTAAAATCTTTCAAAAAGTCGCGGTATATGTTCTTCTTCTATACCTTCTCCATTATCTGTAATTCTAACAAGCAATTTGTTATGCAGTAAATCTTGAACACTCACTTCTGTTGTTCCCTTCTTTTTACCATATTTTAGCGAATTCTCAATTAAGTTTGTAATGACCTGTTGTATCTTTTCTTCATCTGCATTTACCATAATAGGTTCTGCATACTCTACGTCAAACGTAAGGGTCACGTCCTTAGTTTTAGCCTTCATCTCCAGAAGGTCAAAAGTGTTTTTAATGACCTCGATAATATCAAAATATGAGTAATCTAGATTTAAATTTCCTGCCTCCAGTTTAGAAATCATATCTAAGTCGTTTACAAGATACGTTAAACGCTCAACTCCCTTATTTGCTCGTTCAAGATATTTTTTGCGTACCGCCTTGTCGTTCATCGCTCCATCTAGTAAAGTAAGGATGTAGCCCTGCACAGTAAATATTGGTGTTTTAAGCTCATGGGCTACATTACCCATAAATTCCTTGCGATATTCTTCTGTAAGTCTCAGGCTTTCTAACTCCAGTTTTTTACGAGCAGTAAATCGTTGCACCTCTCGCTCTAGAGTTGCCATATCTGTAGTAATCTTCTCTCCAGGAAAACTTGCTTCTTCTAGAATGGATACTTCTTCATAAATCTTTTTGAGTGTTCTATAAATATACTTCTGTACACGAAATTGAATGATAATAAAGGAGGTTATTAAACCAAGTCCTGCCAAAATCACAATGGCTATCTGATTTAACAACTGTTCTTTAAAATAAAAAATAGCCATAAGCCCTGCAGTAATAACTACCCCTATATAAAAAGCGGTTACAAATGCAAAAACGTAAGACTTAAACGAGTCTGATGCCATTATTCTACAAACTTATAGCCAACACCTTTTATGGTTTTGAAGGATTTATCACCTATTTTCTCTCTGAGTTTTCTAATATGAACATCTATCGTTCTTCCACCTACAACTACCTCATTGCCCCATACTCTGTCTAAAATATCTTCTCTTTTAAAGACTTTACCTGGCTTAGAGGCTAAGAGGGATAATAATTCAAATTCTTTCCTAGGTAAGATGAGTTCTTCTTTTCCTTTGAGCACTTTATATTCTTCTCTATTAATCACAATATTGCCTACTTTAACAATATCCTCCAACTTCTTATCTTCTTTAAGCCTTCTCAATAACCCCTTCACCTTACTTATAAGAACTTTAGGTTTGATAGGTTTTGTAATATAATCATCTGCTCCTGCCTCAAAACCGGCTACTTGAGAATAATCTTCACCTCTTGCTGTAAAAAAGCTAATAATAGTATCTTCTAGATCAGGATTTTTTCTAAGCTGCTCGCAGGTTTCTATACCATCCATTTCGGGCATCATAACATCTAGTATCACCAAGTGAGGCCTGTGCTTTTTTGCCTTCTTAACCGCTTCTACTCCATTCTCTGCCGTGATTACAGTATACCCTTCGTTAGATAGGTTATAACCTACAATTTCTAGAATATCTGGCTCGTCATCTACAAGCAATATTTTTATATCTTTTTTCATCTGGTGTATGCGGTTTGGTTATGTTAAATATAACTTATTTATACAGAAAATATATTTCAAAGTTGCAAGGTAATTTTTTAACCAAAGGCCTATATCATTCCTATATTAAGAATGGGTTAAATATTGATGCTTTCGCGAAAGCTCTCGTTTGCAAATCTTGATTATTAAGTATCTTTGTAGCAAACTTTTAAACTAACTACATTATGAAAAAAATTTCTCTTTTACTGGCCTTATTTGTGGCCAATTTCGCTTTTAGCCAAGTCGTGATAAACGAAGTGGATGCAGATCAAACAAGTACAGATACTACCGAGTTTATAGAGCTCTTAGGAGCTCCAAATACCTCATTAGAAGGTCTGGTAGCCGTTTTTTTTAATGGAAACGATGATCTAAGCTATAATGCTTTTGATCTTACGGGAAGTACAGATGCAGACGGTTTTTATATTCTCGGAACAGATATGATTGCAGGTGCAGATGTTATTTTGGGTACTGATAATACTATCCAAAATGGTGCAGATGCCATAGCAATATATACAGGTGCCGCAGAAGATTGGCCCAATGATACTCCTATTACCATGACAGGACTTATAGATGCTATCGTTTATAGTACCAATGACGCCGATGATGAAGAACTTCTTGCGGGACTAGGTCAAACGACCCAGTGGAACGAAGATGCTAATAATAATAATGCAGATACTGAGTCCTTACAACGTCGTGATGATGGAAGTTTTTGCACCGCTTTACCTACGGTAAGAGCAGCAAGCAATTGTTCTGATTGTGCCTTGCTTTTAGATTTTGAAAGCGCCCTTTGTAATGCTATAACAGATGCTACAGATACGGTGACCTATACCATTAGCTTTACGGGTGGAGGCGCAGAAGAAATTGTATTAGACCTTGATGTGCCCGGAAGTATAGGTGGAGATGATCCTAGTAGCTCTGAAACAGGTGCCATCACTGTGACTTTAGATGAGGGCGTAGAAGGCATATTATCTGCTACAGGGACTACTTGTGATGTAATGATCTCATTATTTGCAACATCTTGTATTCCTGCAACAGAAGTTGCTACTATAGCAGAACTTAGAGCTCTAGAAGTTGGAACAGATGCCACCCTTACGGGAGAAGCTGTACTCACTTTTCAACAAAGTTTTAGAAATCAAAAATTTATAGAAGACGCCACTGCGGGTATTTTAATAGATGACAACCCTGGTGCTATTACAACTATTTACGAAGTAGGTGATGGGATAACAGGCCTTGTAGGTACAGTATCAGATTTTGATGGGATGTTACAATTTTCTCCTTCCGTAGATCCAGGCGCTCCAACATCTTCTGGAAACGCTATTGTAGCTCAAGTAGTAACTGCTGCTCAACTTGCTGCAAATCCTAATGACTTTGAGTCTGAATATGTAGAGTTAGAACAAACACTTATAGACGCTACTATTCCTAACTGGGAAAATGGCGCAGAGTATTCTTTAACTACACCTGGAGGTGACTATATTTTTAGAACTACCTTCTTTGATGTAGACTATATAGGCCTTCCTGTACCTAGTGGCGAAACAAATATTGCAGGTATTATTAACGAACGTAATAATGGAGAATACTATATTACAGCTCGCAATATGAGTGATATAACAGATGCTCTAGCAATTGATGACAACGCCCTAACAGGTCTTGCCATCTACCCTAACCCGGCAAATGATGTCATTACTATACAAACCGCAAACACTGGGCAAAAAGAAATTCAAGTTTTTGATGTTACTGGAAAGAAGGTAATTGACACAAGTATAGACACAATATTAGATGTGAGCGCACTATCGCCTGGGCTATATATACTACAA
>CAZXMY010000048.1:0-11151 GCA_964641325.1 uncultured Flavobacteriaceae bacterium
CCTCTATAGATAAACTGCGCAAGGGCCCATCTTCAAATAAAAAAGATTCCCATATTACGTTACTTGAGGAAGCTTTCGCGAAAGCAGTACAACGAGACAATGAGCGTATCGCATTTCTTAAAACCGCAGGAGAAGCGCAAGGTGTAGAAGAAATTTACAATTTGTATTCAAAGTTAAATAATAGACAAGAACGCATAAAACCGCTGTTACCCCTATACCTAGAAAAAGAAGGAAGAGAAGCCCAATTTTCAATACAAAACTATACCAATAACATCGTAAACTATAAGGATGAACTCGTAAGTCAGCTATACACACAGACGACTACAGATCTCGCTAATGCAAATTCTAAAATTGCCTATAGGACCGTGTATCAAGATTTAGAGCGTCTTAACAGGTTAAGTCCTAATCATAAGGATGTTGCTAATCTCTTAGAAGAAGCCCATTACAAGGGCACAAATTTTATAGAAGTAGCGCTATACAACGATTCTAATATTGCCTTGCCACGACAATTGGAAAATGACCTGTTGGACTTTACCACCTACAATATTAATGACTTCTGGAAAGTATACCACAATAAAGCCCAAGAAGACGTAAACTATGATTATGTAATGGATGTATCCCTGCGAGAGATTAATATCTCTCCAGAACGTATTCAAGAAAGACAACTCATCAAAGAAAAAACCATAAAAGACGGTACCGAGTACGTAAAAGATAGAAAAGGTAATTACAAACTAGACGAAGATGGTAAAAAAATTACGAGAGATAAATTTATAGATGTGACTTGCAATTACTTTGAAGTACTTCAGTCTAAAGCAGTGAATATTGTAGGTCAAGTACGTTATACTAATAAAAATAGTGGGCAACTGGAAGAATCTTTCCCGCTTGCTAGTGAGTTTATTTTTGAGCACTATTATGCTACCTATGATGGCGATAGAAGAGCCTTAGATAATGTTTCTTTAGGATATACTCGTAATAGAGTCGTGCCTTTCCCTACCAATGAGCAAATGATTTTTGATGTAGGAGAAGACTTAAAACAACGCCTTAAGAATATTATAGTTAATTCTAATTTATAGCGTAAATAGCGTGCGAAAAAAGCTCTTTAAAGTACTAGCCAAAATTAACAAGCTACTCCTTCCCTCTTTTAGTAAAAGGAGACTTGATTTAAGCAAAGCACGTAAATGGCAACTTGCCCTTATCGCCTATCGCTATTGGGTTACCACAAATGCTATAGATAATTAGTAATTGTTAGACCTGTGCCTTGAGTGTGTGTGCATTTACTGCGCTGTGGCTTGCGTGATACACAGCCGTACCGTTTTTAATAAGAATAATTTGAGGACTCTCGTGCCACACCTGAAAACGTGCCGCCACTTCATTAGAGATCTCGCGAAAGGCTTTTAAATCCAAATAATAAAAATCTAAAGCAGATTCTTCGATATCATATTGCGACTGTAAACCTCGCATCACCATACCGCTAATACCACAAGTTGTAGAGTGCTTGTAAATGGCTACGGGCTTGGATTTAGAATCTTTAGCTATTTGATTAAGCTGCCCCATAGTATTCAAAATTTTCCAAGGCAAGACCTTTTCTTCCTTAGGTTCTTTCTTAGTACTTCCAAAAACTTTATCAAATAATCCCATATCGTTAGTTTGTTTACAAATATAGTCGAATGAATATTGTTTTGCTTACGCGAAAAAAAGAAGAAAAATGTTAAAATATATAAGCAATATTTTACACAGCAAAACGCCAAAAAGTCAGCAATACTAGCGTTTTAGATGTCATTTTGTCTTTAAATATGCCTTGGAACGACTATTGACTCTTTCCTCCTAAATACCAAATACGTATATGAACTTTAATAATTATACTATAAAATCGCAAGAAGTCCTGCAACGCGCACAACTTCTTGCCCAAGAGTTAGGGCATCAACAACTTGAGAATGAACATATCTTTAAGGGCATACTTGAGGCAGATGAAAATGTAACTCCTTTCCTACTACAAAAACTAGATGTAAACCTAGCCTTGCTGCAGCAAATCATTCAAAGCACATTAGACAACTTCCCTAAAGTATCTGGCGCAGATATTATGCTAAGTAGAGAAGCCGTAAAAACGGTGAATGAAGCGACTATTATCGCGAAAAAAATGCAAGATGAGTACGTCTCTATAGAACATCTCTTATTGGCTATCTTTTCTAGCAAAAGCAAAATAGCCCAGATACTCAAGGACCAAGGCATCACAAAAAAAGACTTAGAAGCCGCCATAACCGAATTACGTAAAGGAAAAAACGTAAGCTCTCAAAATGCCGAAGAAAACTATAATGCGCTTTCTAAATATGCCCGAAACCTAAATCAGCTGGCACGTGACGGCAAATTAGATCCCGTAATTGGTAGAGATGAAGAGATTAGACGCATCCTACAAATCCTTTCCCGAAGAACAAAAAACAACCCTATTCTCGTAGGCGAACCGGGTACTGGAAAAACCGCTATCGCCGAAGGCCTTGCCCATCGTATTATAGATGGTGATATCCCAGAAAACCTCCAGAACAAACAAATTTTTGCCCTGGATATGGGCGCGCTTATTGCAGGTGCTAAGTTTAAAGGAGAATTTGAAGAACGACTCAAAGCCGTTATAAAAGAAGTAACCACTAGCGATGGCGATATCGTGCTCTTTATAGATGAGATACACACACTCGTAGGCGCAGGTGGCGGTCAAGGCGCTATGGATGCGGCAAACATCTTAAAACCTGCTCTGGCACGCGGAGAATTGCGAGCTGTAGGCGCAACGACCTTAGATGAATATCAAAAATATTTTGAGCAAGACAAAGCACTCGAGAGACGTTTCCAGAAAGTGCTGGTAGATGAACCCGATACAGAAAGTGCTATATCGATACTAAGAGGTATAAAAGATAAATATGAAGTACATCATAAAGTCCGCATCAAAGACGAGGCTATTATTGCCTCTGTAGAGCTATCACAACGCTATATTACCAGTAGATTCTTGCCAGACAAAGCCATAGACCTTATGGATGAAGCTGCGGCAAAACTCCGTATGGAAATCAATTCTAAGCCCGAAGAACTAGACGTCTTAGACCGTAAACTAATGCAGTTAGAGATAGAGATAGAAGCTATCAAAAGAGAAAAAGACGAGTCAAAACTTAAAAACCTGAGAGCAGAACTCTCTGAAATCAAGGAAGAGCGCAATGCCATTCACGCCAAGTGGTCTTTAGAAAAAGAAGCTGTAGAAAAAGTGCAAGCCACTAAGATAGCTATAGACAACTATAAGTTAGAAGCCGAAAAGGCCGAAAGAGAAGGTAATTATGGTCGCGTGGCAGAACTGCGTTATGGCAAAATAAAAGAAGCGCAGGAAGAACTAGAAAAATTGCAGAAAGAGCTTGTGGCACATCAGGAAACCGCATTAATAAAAGAAGAAGTTACCCGTGATGATATAGCCGAAGTCGTTGCAAAATGGACAGGCATTCCTGTGACTAAAATGCTCGAGAGCGAACGTGAAAAACTCCTTAAACTAGAGCAAGAACTCCATAAAAAAGTAGTTGGCCAAGAAGAAGCTATCGCTGCTGTGAGCGATGCTGTACGCCGTAGCAGAGCAGGATTGCAAGACCAAGACAAACCTATAGGTTCGTTTTTATTTCTAGGGACAACAGGCGTTGGAAAGACCGAACTCGCCAAAGCCTTGGCGCACTATCTTTTTGATGATGAAGCTGCAATGACGCGTATTGATATGAGTGAGTATCAAGAACGCCATAGCTTGAGCCGTCTTGTGGGCGCACCTCCAGGATATGTAGGCTATGATGAAGGCGGCCAACTCACCGAAGCCGTGCGACGTAAGCCCTACTCTGTCGTACTTCTGGATGAAATCGAAAAAGCACATCCAGACACTTTTAATGTGCTCTTACAAGTCTTAGACGAAGGCAGATTAACCGATAATAAAGGCCGTACTGCCGACTTTAGAAATACCATCATCATTATGACCTCTAATATGGGAAGTCATCATATCAAGGAGCGTTTTAAGGCCATAGACGATATGCAAGAAGCCACAGACGCCGCTCGAGAGGATGTTATGGAATTGCTTAAACAAAATATCAGACCTGAGTTTTTAAACCGCATAGATGATATAGTTATGTTTAGCCCGCTTACGCGAAACGATATACGCAGTATTGTAAAACTACAGTTTAGAGGATTACGAAAAATGCTTGCCAAACAAAACATCACCCTAGATGCAACCAAACAAGCTATAGATTTCCTCGCCGAAAAAGGCTTTGTTCCCGAGTATGGAGCGAGACCTGTAAAAAGGACGATGCAAAAAGAAGTGCTAAATCAGTTGTCTAAAGAAATCCTAAGCGGCAAAGTGACCACAAATAGCATCATCCTTTTGGATGCCTTTGATGACCATTTGGTGTTTAGAAACGAAGCCGAACGCACAGGCGAAGAAGAATAGTTTTCTCAATACACCTTCACTCTTTCCAATTACAAACCCTTGCGCTGTCTAGGGTTTTTTTATTGATTAAAGGCTTTAGAAAAGTCTGTCCAACAATGTGGAAATCCATAAGTGGGTTAGGGATAAAAGCTTATATTGTTATTGAATAATTGGTTGTGAAAAATGAAGAAGTCCAATAAAATATTTTTCGTGCTCTGTATTTTCTTCCTTATTCTAGGAATGAATCATATTTATAACTCATTTAATGGGCAAAAATCTAGCAATCAAGGATTAAACGTTTCTGAGAATTTAATGACACAAGGCGCTAAAGCCGAAGATTCCATTCCACCGTGCTTCTGGCATAATCTCAAGGATATTAATACTCCTAATGGAAAAATTGTCAAATTCGAAATTAAAAATGATTCCACCTATACTATTAAATGGGGAAAAGAAGAAAATTTACAAATTTTGAATAAACAATTTTACTGCGATGCTCCAGCAATAACCAAACCTAATTTTGTTGAAGAAGATGAAAATTATATTGTAATGCGATTCGGTTGTGGCACTAGCTGTTGGGGCGGCATTTTCCTTCCAATTCAGGAAGAAGAAAGCCCTGAAACAATACTCTATTATTACGATTATGATTTAAAAAATGACTTGGTAGCCTTTTTAGACAGTCAAGCACAAACCGCAACAATATCGGTTTTGAACTTGAAGACTAAACAGAAATATGAATATCCAATTAAACCAGAATGCGAATCGGCAATTCCTACGTATTGTATTGATAGCATATCCATATCTAATCGTGAACTTTATTACAGATGGAATCCCCAAACAACTGTTCAATCTGAAGAATTGATTGAACGAATTATAACAATTGAATAATGCAATAATGACTAATTTAACTAGCAACAGACGTTTACATAACTAAAACCTTGGAAATAATTTGAAAAAGACATTTTACATATCGTTTTTACTGCTTATGATTTTAGTTTCGTGCGATGACTATGCGTTTGAACCAATCAAAAATCTACAAAGCAAGACACATACTAAATTAAACTACGAATCAACAGATTCAATTGTCGAAAAATGGGTGGAAAAGGATTCAGTTTTTTTATCAGAATTTAAAGAAACTATTAATAAAGACCCGAAAAATGTAATTAAAATTCTCGGTGTTAACCTTCACAAAAAAGAAAATCTTGGTTTTGGCTATAGCTATGTAAAAGCAAATATGGGAAAAGGCTATACTTCAATTTGGTATACAATGATTTTTAAAGAAAATGAACTTGTATCGTATGAGTTAGAGCCTGATTTACCAAATCACAAATCGCTAATTAAACTCTACTTGAAATTTTATAAAAATATCTATGAAATAGATGAAGACAAGATATATAATAGATATTACAATTATGAGGAAATGTATAAGCCACTCGAAATAGGTGGAAATAGCGCCTCAATGAACGAAAATCTAAAGTTTTTAATGACACCTTTTTCTGGAATTGAATATGGATATTCAGGCGGTATTGCAGGAGCAATTTTTCCAAATAGAAAAATCTATTTAAACGAAGAAAAAGATATATCTCCTGAAATTTGCAAAACACTAATGTCCAGTAAAAATCCTGCTGTTAGACTGATGGCAATTGAACATTATTTAAAAAATAAAACTGAATTTACGAATACCAAATCTATTGATAATTGGATAGAAAAAGTGTACATCGAATTACCACAAATAGAAACAATGGCGGGATGTCTAATTATGACTAGGAACAGTAAAGAATTAGTTGCTGAATACGTAAATAGGAAAAACTAAAATCGACAAGGTTTATATTTCATTTCCGGTTCTCATCGACTTCTGATAACCAACTCGAAAAATTTGTTAAGCAATCACTTAATACAGAAATAATCATAATATTGGATAATGAAAAATAGAAGAAAAAATAGTTGCAACTTAAGGTTGTAAACTTCTTCAAGATGAAAATCAAATTACCCTTGCACCCTTTTCTTCATTGCCTCCACAATATTAAACGCCGCAGGACAAATCGCCACATTTTTTAAAGTGAGATTACTTATTTGTTGGAATTTCTTTCGGTTGGTATGTGGGAATTCTCTACAGGCTTTAGGTCTCACTTCGTAAATCGAACAATAATTGTCTGCACCTAAAAACGTACAAGGCACATTCTGTAAGACATAGTCGTTATCTTCATCTACACGCAAAAACTGCGTAATAAACGCCTGTTCTTTCATTTTAAAATGCTTCGCAATACGTGTCACATCCTTAGCTGTAAATAAAGGTCCTGTAGTTTTGCAGCAGTTAGCACATTCCAAACAATCCGTACGAGAGAACTCCTCATCGTGCAAGTCTTGCATAATGTAATCCAATTTTTTAGGTGGTTTTTTACGAAGTTTGGCAAAGAACTTTTTGTCTTCGTTATACCTATCTTTGGCGCGTTGTGGGAGTGTTTTTAAAAGCTCATCCATAGCGCAAATATAGCATCCTTATGAATAGTAATACAGATATTTTTGGTGCAGCCCTTTGGGATTATCACCAGGATAACTACACTACAGATATCATCGTTCATTCCTCTATCGCCGAAGATGATGTGATGCCTATACCCTATCTTTTCAGGAATTTTGAGCAAATGCCTGCCATTGAGCAAGTCGCATTAAAGCGTGCCAAAGGCAAGACATTAGACATAGGGTGTTGCGCAGGAAGCCACAGCCTTTGGTTACAGGACAAAGGAATAGCCATAACGGGAATAGACATTTCTGAGGGTGCTGTTACGCTTTCGCGAAAGCGTGGTCTACAAAATGTACTCCACGGCCATATTTTAGACCATAAGGACCGTTATGACACGCTCCTACTCCTGATGAATGGTACGGGAATTTTTGAGAATACAATCAATATAGATACCTACTTACAACATCTTAAATCTCTTTTAGCACCAGAAGGACAAATCCTCATGGATGGTTCTGACGTACATTATATGTTTGAAAATGAAGATGGAAGCTACTGGATGGATGCAAACAAAGCCTATTACGGCGAAGTGCAAATGGCAATGACATATAAAAACAAGAAGTCAGAACCATTTGATTGGTTGTATCTGGATTTTGATACCTTGGCTTTATATGCCAAAAAAAATGAGCTCAATTGTGAGCTCATTCTAAAGGGTAATCATTATGATTATTTAGCTAGACTTACTAGTGTAAAGTAAATCCTTTTTCTGCCAGTTTATCAGTTACATTGCGATAAAGATCTCTACTCCATAATTCTGATACCTCCGAAACACTTCCCGCAACTTCTTTCTCAGAAATTAATATTTTTTGTCCTGTAGGAGAATTATAAAAATTAGCAGCTTCCTCGCGTTGCTCCTTACTTAATTTTGTTCTATCTACGAGTAATTGTTTCCCGGTAGCTGTCTCATAAAAGGCTAGCATATTTACAAGATCGTGCTTCTCGTAGTTACCTCTGTAGGCAGAAACTAACATATTTAGGATACGGTTAACTTCTGATGAGGATTCACTTCTTAACTCTGTCCAAGTCGCCTCAGGAATATTCTGGCCTGCGTATTGATTTTTTAATAAAGAAAATAATTGATCAATTGCTCCTTCATATTGCACGGCTGTCCCATTGGTCTGCAGGTACTTTAAAGCTACCTCATGAAAGCTAACATCTTGTGCATTTGCAAACAAAGAAGTGAAAATAAATATGGACATTAGTAATTTTTTCATCATTTTTACGATTAAATTAAGGGTTAAAGATATAAATAATGATTTACAAACAAATACTACGCCACTTCTTAATACTGTGTACATTTTCTGCATTCTTGATTTCTTGTGATAATGACGACACGCCTTCGGATCCTAATGCTAATGAAAATTTAGAGAATAAGCAGCCTTTAGGGACCTCTGCAAATCAATTACTCTCTTCTGATGAGTTTACGAGCTTGCGTGTAGAAATTGCCTATCCGGATGGATTTAGGCCTACACAAACCACCATAGATCTAATTGATGAATTTCTAGAAGAAAGGCTTAATAAGCCAGACGGCGTGACTATTGTAGAAAACTTAATTGAAGACCCTAGCCAGACACCTCCTTATGATATTAATGAGATTGTTGCCATAGAAGACGAATTTAGAACCGTATTTAATAATGGAGATGAAATAGGCGTATGGATGTTTTTCTCTGGAGAAGAATCTGCGTCTAATGGCGGCGGATCTGTAGTTTTAGGTACAGCCTATAGAAATACCTCTGTAGTTATTTACGAACGCACCTTTATAGAGTTAGCAAATAATTCTCAAGTACCTATTAACAGGTCACTTATAGAGACTTCCACACTGCGTCATGAATTTGGACATATCTTAGGACTCGTAAATATAGGAACACCGCTCACTTCAAATCACGAGGATGAGAATAATCCTGCGCATTGTAATGTCGTAGGCTGTCTGATGTTTTTTGAAACTGTTTCTAACGTTTTTAATAACAGTGACTTTAGTTCGATACCAGACTTCGATCCTTTGTGTATTGCAGATTTACAAGCTAACGGCGGCTTATAAAAGCTGCGCCGCGTGATCTTTTGTTTTTACTTTTGAGATAACATCTGTCACCACAGCATTTTCATCTACTTTAAAGGTCATGCGATGTATGCCGTCATATTCTTTACCCATAAACTTTTTTGGACCCCAAACTCCAAAAGCATTAATAACACTATGGTCTTCATCTGCCAATAGTTGAAATGGAAATTCATACTTTGTAGCAAAATTTTTCTGGCGCTTTTCTGAGTCTGCGCTAACTCCAAGAAGAGCATAGCCTTGATCCTGTAGCGCCTTATAATTATCTCTTAAGTTACAGGCTTCTGCTGTGCAACCTGGCGTAGAGGCTTTTGGGTAAAAGAAGACGATAAGTTTTTGCCCCTTAAAATCAGAAAGCGTCACTGCATTTCCGTCTTGATCTGTTGTCGTGAAATTTGGAACAGTGTCCCCTACTTGAAGTGTATTCATTATCTTAGTCTATTAAAAGTGATTGGTAATATCCTTTTGGATTATTCCCTCAAATGTAACCAAAATGACTAAGCAAGAAAAAGTAGATTTCGTTATAGATACGTTAAAAGAGCTATACCCACAGATTCCTATTCCCTTAGACCATAAAGATCCCTACACTTTGCTTATTGCGGTATTAATGAGTGCGCAAAGTACAGATGTAAGGGTTAATCTGATTACACCTTTACTTTTTGAAATAGCAGATAATCCTTATGATATGATAAAACTTAGTGTAGAGGAAATCAGGGAAATTATCAAGCCCGTAGGCTTGTCTCCTATGAAGGCTAAAGGAATACATGGTTTATCTCATATTCTGATAGATAAGTATAATGGAGAGGTGCCCGCAGATATAGCCTTATTAGAAGAATTACCAGCTGTAGGTCATAAAACAGCAAGTGTTGTGGTTTCCCAAGCTTTTGGAATTCCTGCTTTTCCTGTAGATACCCATATACACAGACTCATGTATCGATGGGGATTTACAAATGGAAAAAATGTCGTTCAAACAGAAAAAGATGCCAAGCGTCTTTTTCCAGAGTATCTCTGGAATGATTTACACCTACAAATTATATGGTACGGTAGGCAATATTCACCCGCGAGAGGCTGGGATCTCGAAAAAGATATTATTACAAAAACAATAGGGAGAAAAACCGTAATACAGGACTATGAAAAGGTGCTCAAAAAGAGAAAGAGCAAAAAGTAATACCTATAATCCTAAAAATTAAAAGCTCAATCTTTCGATTGAGCTTTTACAAAGTTTAGTTGATGAGCGCTTCAAACTTCATCGATTTATATGATATAACACTTAAAGCCTTAGAATAATTAAGAAGAAACTCTACAGTCTCATTCTTAGGTTCAAAATTGGTCGCCTTTTTACCTGGCGAAGGTTCTGAGTAAAGTTCTTTCATAAAACTACGTTTGGTTTGATAATAATGGTAACGCAGTTTTTTAAAACATATTGTATTAATTCGTTAAAATAATATTATGTTTCTCTATTACTTTTCTCATATTGATAAGTGCATAGCGCATTCTACCTAACGCAGTATTAATACTAACGTCTGTGCGTTCTGCAATTTCTTTAAAACTCATATCCTTGTAAATACGCATGAGCAGGACCTCTTTTTGATCTTCTGGCAGCTCTTCTATAAGCTTACGCACATCGCTCTCTACTTGAGTTTTGATAAGCTTTTTCTCCGCATTGAGACTATCGTCGCTTAAGACTGAAAAAATGCTAAACTCTCCACCATTATCAAATTTAGGCATACGATTATTACGTCTAAAATGGTCGATAACCAGATTATGGGCAATACGCATTACCCAAGGTAAAAATTTACCTTCTTCATTATAACGTCCTTTTTTGAGCGTATTAATTACTTTTATAAAAGTATCTTGAAAAATATCTTCGGCAATATCACGGTCATATACTTTAGAGTATACAAAACTATAAATACGCTGTTTGTGTCGGGCGATTAACATCGAAAGAGAATTCTCATCACCCTTTATATAATTGCTAACAAGTGTAGCGTCGTCTATTAACACTTTTTTCATAATTTACTTTTTACAGTAGGTTCACACCTATGGGGTTAAAAAATATAAAAAGTAATTTTATGCTATAAGCTGTTGCCTTTAATTGTTAATAAGCGGTAAATATATAAGTTCTGTCAATTGTCTCGTCCGTGGTTGATTGCC
>CAZXMY010000049.1:0-11143 GCA_964641325.1 uncultured Flavobacteriaceae bacterium
ATATATATATATAGCTCCAAAAAAATACTAGGCTTGCAAATCCAATGCACAGTGCTGCATCAAAGAGTTTTCGCTCCATATGCCGCCCCGACCTTAAGCTCAAAACCCTACGTATAGCCAGTATAATAAATACGCCTGTCACAATAATTTCTGCATTAAGCAAAGCATTAGGAAAAGCAAGCGTAAAACTTGCAAATAATAGTATTTTAAAGGAAGTACGCCGCGTAAGTTCGTTCTTTTGAGAAATAAAATTAAGTACAAACATGGTGAAAATATAGAGCAACCACACTCCTATTAATTTAAGCGTGCGACCTACATCAAAACCCTTATTGGATACAGAAAAATTTGCCATGATAAAGCCTAAACTCATATATACTATGACCACAATTGTATTGACAGGTTTAGACTTACTAAAAAAGCTTGTGAGCATAGGTGGTTTTTTCTATTTTTGCGCTATTGCAAGAACAATCTTGCTAAAGCTAAGATACCATACAATATAAAAATAAAGCGATATGAGCTTAAGAGGATTTTTTGAAGGAATACAAGAGTTTGCAGAAGAGGTTTTATTTGCACCTTTTAATGGGCTTGCAGAACTAGAACTGTCTAACTGGTGGGCGGCTAATGGTATTAACTGGTTGTTTATGATTATTTGTTGTGCCGCTATCATTTACTGGATGCTACAGCTTAAAAAGTTTAATGACACCGGAGAGGAAGACCGCGAAGCAAAAGCACACGGTTTTCTTGGAAAAAACAGTGATTTAGAACACAATCTATAGGTCAAAACCTATATCACTACGATAATTCATCCTATCAAAATTTAGCTTAGCTATGTTTTGATAGGATTTTTTTAGTGCTTTTCTAAAATCTGTATCTAAAGAAGTGATAGCCATCACACGCCCTCCATTAGTTACAACCTCACCATTCTTCATAGTAGTCCCTGCATGAAATACAATAGAGTCTTCTACAGTATCTATTCCTGTGATTACTTTTCCTTTTTCATAGGCTTCCGGATAACCTCCAGAAACTAACATAACTGTAGTCGCAGCGCGCTCGTCTATTTCTAGTGTTTCTTGAGATAAGGTTCCTGCGTTTGTAGCTTTAAACAACTGTAAAAGGTCACTTTGTATTCTAGGCAAAACCACTTCTGTCTCTGGATCTCCCATACGTACGTTGTACTCAATTACCTTCGGGTCATCTCCTACTTTAATCAGACCTATAAAAACAAAACCTTTATATGTGATATTTTCTTTAGAAAGTCCGTTAATGGTAGGTTTTACGATTTGGTCTTCTATTTTCTGGAATAGAGCGTCATCTACAAAAGGCACTGGACTTATCGCGCCCATTCCTCCGGTATTAAGCCCTTTATCGCCTTCCCCAATTCGTTTGTAGTCTTTTGCCGTAGGCAAAATTTTATAGTTCTTCCCATCAGTAAGTACAAAAACACTAAGTTCTATCCCGTCTAGAAATTCTTCTATAACTACAGTCGTGCTCGCATTACCAAATTTCCCGTCCAACATCTTAGCCAATTCATCTTTAGCTTCGGCTAGATTGTCAATTATAAGGACTCCTTTTCCAGCTGCAAGACCATCTGCTTTTAACACATAAGGTGGCGATAGGGTTTCTAAAAAAGAATGTCCCTTTTCTAGCGTAGCTGCAGTAAAACTTTCGTAAGCTGCGGTAGGAATACCGTGTGCTATCATAAACTCTTTGGCACGTTCTTTACTTCCTTCTAATGTGGCTCCCGCTTGTGAAGGCCCAATAACGGCAACGTTTTTGAGCTGTTGGTCTGCTTCAAAATAATCGTACACTCCTTGAACTAATGGATCTTCAGGGCCTACAACAACCATCTCTATATCCTCCTTAAGAACAAGTTCTTTTATGGCTCCAAAATCGGTTACAGAGATAGCTACATTAGTTGCGATTTGAGCTGTTCCTGCGTTGCCAGGCGCTACAAATAGAGCGTCAGATTGCACGCTTTGATTTAACTTATAAGCAAATGCGTGTTCTCTTCCTCCGGAACCAAGTATTAGGATATTCATAGGTAGTTGTTTTCAATAAAAAACAAAAGTAGTTTGTCTCGGGCTTTGCAACAAGAGAATGGAATAGAAAATCACAGCTTTTAAATTGTATTTCTAAGGGAAAGTTACCCAAGGTGCAAATTGATAAGATTCCCGTCTTCACGGGAATGAAATTGTTTGTATTTTGGTTCAAGAAGAATACGCAAGTGAATTTATTTGATTGGACATTAAAATTAGGTGGGTATGATATCGCTTTCGCGAAAGCGCAGCTTGCCCAAATCCAATCGATACCAGAAAGCAACTACACTCAGCACATTAACGAGCAAAAAGAGCGTATCCTTGCGTATCACAAAAAAAACACTCCTTTTTACGGAGAATTGCTGAGAAATAAGTCGGTAGATAGTTGGAATGACATTCCCATCCTTACCAAATCTCATTTGCAACAAACGTTAGACAAAAGGCTTTCTAAGGAGTACACCAAGAATACCGTTTACATAAATAAAACTTCGGGTTCTTCGGGTCATCCCTTTGTTTTTGCCAAAGATAAAGCGTGCCACGCACTTACTTGGGCGCTTATACAAAATCGTTTTGGATGGTTTGATATAGATTTTAACAGCTCCTTGCAAGCCAGATTTTATGGTATTCCGTTGAATGGAATAGGCTATTACAAAGAACGCCTTAAAGACCGATTGAGCAGGCGATATCGTTTTCCCATTTTTAATTTAAACGATACTGTACTTGAAACCGTTTTAAAAATCTTTAGCAAAAAACGCTTTGAATACCTTAATGGTTATACTAGCAGCATTGTGCTTTTTGCCAAATATCTCTCAAGACAGCAAATTGTTTTAAAAGAAGTTTGTCCCACGCTTAAGGCTTGCGTGGTCACTAGTGAGATGTTATTTGATGATGATAGGCTTTTGCTAGAAAAGCAGTTTCAGGTGCCCATAATAAATGAGTACGGAGCCTCAGAATTGGACCTTATCGCTTTCCAAAACCCTAAGGGTGATTTTCAAGTAAATAGCGAGACCCTCTTTGTAGAAATTGTAGATGACAACAACCAGCCTGTTCCTAATGGGATAGAAGGCCGTATTATCATCACTTCCTTATACAATAAAGCACATCCTTTTATACGATATGATGTAGGAGATATAGGTGTTCTTTCTGAAGAGAGTACGCTCAAAAAGCCACTCCTCAAAAAGCTAATAGGCAGAACTAATGATATTGCAAAACTTCCTAGTGGAAAAGTCGTGCCCGGACTTACCTTTTACTACGTCACGAAAAGCGTGATAGAAGATGATGGTAATATCACAGAATTAATCGTTAGACAGACCAAGATAGACACCTTTGAAATAGATTATGTTGGGAAAGAAACGCTTTCGCGAAAGCGTACTGAGAATATTCAAAAAGCCTTAGACTTGTATTTAGAGCCAGGACTCCATATTATATTTAATAAATTTGACAAGATAGAACGCCAGAAAAGTGGCAAACTCAAACAATTTGTTTCAAGACTATGAAGAAATATTTGAAATATGCTATTGGTGAAATTTTTTTAGTTGTTATAGGAATACTTGTCGCCGTTAGCCTAAACAATTGGAATGAGGAAAGGAAGTCAAAAAAAAGGCTAAATACTATATTTGAAATGGTTAAGTCAGATTTTATTCAAGACACCATAATAACTAACAGGGCTATTCTCTATTATGAAAAACAGGATAGTCTTATAAATATTTTGGTAAGTGATACCTTTAATCTAGAAGTCTTGAAAAAGAATCCTGAAATAACCAAAATTCCTTTCAGTAATTTTCCTTTTAAAATGACTAGTACATCTATTGATTTGTTACGCGAGGAAAGGTCTAATACAGCTGTTGCTCAGGATACTATCGTAAAAATACTTTTAGGGTTTTATGATACGTACAACACAAATTTTCAAGATATAGACCAAAAACTTAAAGCTGATGTAGCCAATAACACAGCTTACTTAAAGACTTTTGACAACAAAGCATTAGAAAAATTTTTAGAAAAAAGAGTGGATGAAGATTATAATTATTTCTTATCTAAAGATTTTAAAAATAGGGCCATATTGCACAGGCAGTTAACGGTAAACCTATATACGGCTTCGATGAAAAAATTCAACCAATCTGTATATAATGTTATCCCCTATATTGACGAAAGAATAAAAAAATAAACCCAAAGAATTATTTAGAATACAATCTGTAAGCCTAACCGAATGAAAATAACAATTGTAGCTGGAGCTCGACCCAATTTTATGAAAATTGCGCCAATCATCGCGGCCATAAAAAAGCAAGCTGCTATTGGAAAGAATATTTCCTTTAGGCTCATTCACACAGGGCAACATTATGACAAGAACTTGAGTGACACTTTTTTTGAAGAACTTAATATCCCAAAACCTCATGCAAACCTCGAAGTAAAAAGTGGCACCCAAGCGCAACAAACGGGTGCAATTATGGAGCGTTTTGAGGAAGAATTGGCGCTTAACAAACCAGATGTAGTTCTCGTAGTAGGTGATGTTACCTCAACGATGGCTTGTGCCATTGTCGCCAAAAAAGCTCACGTAGATATTGTACACGTAGAGGCTGGCATCCGGTCTGGAGACAGAAAAATGCCAGAAGAAATTAACCGTATTGTTACCGATAGCATAACAGACTATTTCTATACCACTACAAAAGAAGCTTCTCAGAATCTTCTGGATATTGGGATGAAAAAAGAGCAGATACATCTCGTAGGCAATGTGATGATAGATACGCTTTTAAGCAATCTCGACCGCCTAAAAAAACCGGACTTCTGGGATGTCCTTGAACTTACAGAAACAAGCTACTATGTAATGACCTTGCATCGCCCGTCTAATGTAGACCAAGCCAGTGATTTAAGCAGTTTAATAGACGTTATTATGAAAAGGGCTGGCGACAAGCCTGTTATTTTTCCAGTGCATCCACGCACGCTCAAAATGCTGGAGAAGCTAAACTTATCCCATCCTAATCTGCATTTTGTAGCGCCACAAGGTTACCTTTCCTTTATATATCTCATTAAAAACGCTTTTGCAGTACTTACTGACTCTGGTGGTATTACCGAAGAAACGACCCTTCTTAATGTGCCTTGTCTTACCTTTAGAGACAGTACCGAAAGACCTGAGACCTGCGTACTCGGAACCAATGTTCTCGTAGGGCAGGATCTTGCTTTAATAGAAAAAGCGTTTGACGATTTACAAACAGGTGATTGGGCACAAGCCCAAGAAATACCTTTATGGGATGGCAAAGCAGCGATGCGCATCATCCAATCGCTCCTAGAGATTTATGAAGCCTAGTATCACTCTTATTACGAATTATTATCCGCCAGAAACTGGAGCTGCGGCTAATCGCATTGCTCTGCTGGCAGAAAATTTTGTGAAAGCTGGTTATGACACTCAGGTGCTGTGTCCGCTACCCAATTATCCGACAGGAGAAATTTTTGAATCCTATCGCGGTACATCTGGAACCTCCGAAATGATAAACGGCGTCAAAGTAACGCGACTATGGGTGTATGCCACAAATTCTCCATCGCTTTGGAAACGCTTTTTAGGGATGATATCTTTTTCCTTTTCGCTAAGTAAGTATGGACTTTTTAATGCACTTCCAGAGCTCGTTTTTGTGCAATATTCCCCTTTATTGGTCGGGTTTTTTAGCACTTTATTTTTTGCAAAGAAAAACAGAAAGATACTCCTTAATGTTTCCGATTTATGGCCACTGGCTGGAAAAGAACTTGGCAAGATTAAGAACGGAATAGGCTACTCCATTCTTGAAAAAATGGAAAAACACTGTTATAAAAAAGCAGCAATGGTGTTGGGGCAATCTCAAGAAATACTCGCACACGTACAATCTATTTTTCCGCAGAAACGTTCATTTTTGTATCGTAATTTACCTGATTTTGAGATTCCGGAACCTATAGCAAATACTACCTCCACAAAAAGAATAGTATACGCCGGCTTGTTAGGCGTAGCACAAGGAATTGTACAACTATGCAAAGCCATAGCACTTCCTCAAGGATGGTCGTTAGATATTTATGGCGCTGGCGCCGAGCAGGAAGAATTAGAGGCGTATTTACGAACTTCATCTAAAGCTATTGTTTTTAAAGGCTCGCTTTCGCGAAAGCAATTACACAAAGAACTACTCTCTTATGACCTCACTATTATACCTCTGGTAAAACGTATCTATGGCTCTGTGCCTTCTAAAATTTTTGAATATGGTCGATTAGGGTTACCCATGCTCTTTTGTGGCGGTGGAGAAGGAGAAGATCTCGTTAGCTCCCATAATTTGGGATGGGTATCGCCTTCTGGAGATTTTAAGATGCTTAATGCCCTTTTACAAAAAATAGAATCTCAAAAAGAATGGCCATCTAAAAACAAAATTCAGGATACTTGCGTTCGCCTGTTTGATTCTCAAAGACAGTTTGATGAGCTAGTTACTGCGCTCAATCAGTAGGCTTTTTCATCACCTCTAAGAGCTTTGATTACCGTCTGAATAACAATCTTAATATCTAATAATAACGACCAGTTTTCAATATAGAAGATGTCGAATTTTACCCTATTAATAATATCATTATCATTCTCCACTTCGCCTCTGTAACCACTTACTTGGGCTAAACCAGTAATGCCTGGTTTAATAAAATGGCGAACCATAAATTTATCTATGCGCTCTGCATACATATGCGTATGGCTTACCATATGCGGGCGCGGTCCCACAACAGACATATCGCCCTTAAGCACATTGATAAATTGAGGCAGTTCGTCTATGCTTGTTTTTCTAATAAACTTTCCAATGGTAGTTATGCGCTCGTCATTGCGCGAGACTTGATGCAGGTTTGCTACAGGGTTAGGCTTCATAGACCTAAATTTATAGCAATAAAACTCTTGGTAATCGAGACCATTTCTTTTTTGTTTAAAAAATACAGGGCCTTTTGAGTCTATCTTTATTAAGATTGCCATAAACGGTGTTAGCCAAGATAACAAGCCTACAAGAACAAGTATAGAAACGACAATATCAAAAGTCCTTTTTATTACTTGATTTAAAGCCGTATCAATAGGTATGGTCCTCAAAGAAAGTACCGGAGTAATCCCGAGATATTGATATTCTAGCTTCTTTGTGAAGATATCTTTATTGTCTGGAATGAATTTTAGTATTTTAAGATTGTTATCTGTAAAATCAGAAATTTCTCGTATTTGATCATTAGTAAACTCTGCAATAGAGCAGTAAATCTCATCTATATTATTTTCAATAATAAAAGCAAAGCTTCTCTCTAGAGATTGCTTAGGGTCTTTGATATCAAATTTTGCCTGTACTTTGTATCCATATACCTTGTCCGTGTTAAAGAAGCTTTCTAGTTGCAGTGTTTTTGCATTTACCCCAAGAATAACCACTCGGCGGTAATTCCCTCCTAAAGCTGTTCTATACTTTTTAAGCAAATAGAAAACTCCTAATTTAAAAAATGCAATACCTCCAAAAACAAAGCCCACATAAGTTAATACCTGATCGGGCATGGTAGAGAGCATAGGAGAGAACCCAAAAAATGCAAAAACTATTAACACAAATAACAACAGCTGTACAAAAATTAAAGAAAAAATACGCACGAGCGGTGTATATCTGTACACTTCGTAAAATCCAGACTTAATAGCGCTAAAAATCCAAGCAGGTCCTATGAGCAAAGCATATAGAAGTTTGAGTTCTTCTAGATCTAAAAAAACATTTGCCAATACAATAATTAATGTAAGATCAATTACATAGAGAAAAGGGCGTATATATCCAGAATATCTTCCTGTTCTTGCCATTTCTACTTATTAAAATGCTTGGAAAAATCTTTATGCTCGCTCTTATTCAAATCCTCCTGTGAAAGTGATTTAAAAAACTCATAGGTTTTTTTCATTCCTTTTTTACGAGATATTTTAGGTTGCCAATCTAATACTTTTTGGGCTAGACTAATATCTGGCTGTCTTTGCATTGGATCATCTATAGGTAATTCTTTGTACACAATTTTTTGACTAGTTGCTGTAAGTTTGATGATTTCTTCTGCAAAGTCTTTAATAGTAATTTCATCGGGATTTCCAATATTTACCGGAAGACTATATTCGCTAAGCAACAATCTATAGATACCCTCAATCTGATCGTCTACATAACAAAAAGATCTTGTTTGTAAGCCATCTCCAAAAACAGTTAAATCTTCTCCTCGAAGCGCTTGTCCCATAAACGCTGGAATGACTCTACCATCATTAAGCCTCATTCTGGGTCCATACGTATTGAAAATACGTGCAATTCTAGTTTCTAAACCATGAAAACGATGATATGCCATTGTAATAGATTCTTGAAATCTTTTGGCCTCATCATAAACCCCTCGTGGGCCAATCGTATTTACATTCCCATAATACGACTCATCTTGAGGATGTATCAATGGATCCCCATATACTTCTGAAGTCGAAGCAATAAGTATTCTCGCTTTTTTGGCTTTAGCAATACCTAGTAAATTGTGCGTTCCTAATGATCCAACTTTAAGTGTCTGAATGGGGATTTTTAAATAATCAATAGGGCTTGCTGGTGATGCAAAATGTAATATATAATCTAAATTTCCCGGGACATTGACATAGGTGGTCACATCGTGGTTAAAAAACTCAAAATTTTCTAACTTAAACAGGTGTTCGATGTTTTTGAGATCACCAGTTATAAGGTTATCCATACCCACAACCTTATAACCTTCATTTATAAATCTATCACAAAGATGAGATCCTAAAAAGCCTGCGGCTCCCGTTATCAATATACGTTTTTGCATTGTAGACCCTTTGGGATTTATTGTCATCTAATCCAGAATAAGCCAAATTATTTCTCGAAGACAAAAATAGGGAAATTAAAAGGGTTTAAGGACCATACTTACAATTCCAATAGTTCTTTGCAAAAAGCATCCAATATAGGCTGTTTTGCATAGTTTTCTAAAACATAAGCTCTGCCTTGCTTGCCCATCTTTTGGGCTCGGCCATGGTCCTCTCTGAGCTTGTGTAAAACGTCTAAAATTTGCGTAACTTCATTACGTGGAATATAATAACCTCCTTCGGACTTATTTAACACAGTGCCAACCTCGGCTTCAGGATGACCCGTGACGATAGAGGGGATAGCGCTTGCCATCATTCCTAAAACCTTAGACGGCATAACAGTATCTAGTACGCTAGTTTTTTGAAAAAGCACATGCACATCTGCACTAGACAATAAAGAACCTAACTCATCAAAAGGAACTGGTTCTTGAATCTTTATATTCGGAAACATTTTGAGGTTCTCCTCCAGCCATTGTTTTTTAGAACCATCACCCACAATTACGACTTCAAAAAGACCATAATCAAGTTGAGAAAGTACGTCCATAAAGAAGCTCCAATCCTGCTTGTCGCCAATATTACCAGAATACAGAATCTTAAATTTTTTAGACTGCAAAAATGGATGCGAGTTTAAATTTTGTAATGATGTAGATTCTACCCAGTTGGGCAAGTAATAGGTGGCTGAATTGGTTTTTAAAGCCAACTTTTTCATCATATTATGACTAATCGTGCTCACGCAATCCGCCTTATTCAAAATATTGCGCTCTAACTTCATCAATTGCGTATGAAGAAAACCTTTGCCTTCCTTATTTGCCCTAGTAAGGCCCGATTGAAAAGCAGCATCAAATTCAAAATCTTGTATGTGAATCCAGTGATTTGCATTACGCTTTCGCGAAAGCATATTGCCTAGCCATGCACTACTAGTAAACGGTATTACAGAGATAACCGTATCGCATTCTTTTATTTTCTTAAAGTGTCTCCTAGAGCCTAAAGTAAAGTCAATAATATGGAAAACTCGCTTTAAAAAACTTGGCCTTTCTGGGGTATATTGCTTATATCTTAAAATGCGAATGTTTCCTAATTGCTCTTCATAAAAAGTGCTCTTATTTTTATAGTCTGGATGAATTTTCCATTGTGGATAATAAGGAAAAGCTGTAATAACGGTAACCTTTACTCCTTGCGACTCTAGATATTGAGCCCATTGTGTGGAGTATAATCCTATCGCTGTTTGCTCTGGATAGAAATTAAGGCTAATAAGGGTAATGTGCTTGCCTTTCAAACTTACTTTTTTCTTGCTTTTATAGGTTTTGCAGGATTGCCTAGGCATATTTGATTTTCTGGCAGATTATTGTAAACGCTACTTCTTGCCCCTACAACTACACCTTTATTAATGGTAATTCCTGGTGCTACAAATACGTCTGTGGCAAGCCAGCATTCATCTGATATGCTAATTTTATGTGCGCTTATTTTAAAATCTATTGAGTTATAATCGTGAGTGCCTGTACATAGATAGCATTTTTGGGATATTACGGCATTTGCTCCA
Source organism: uncultured Flavobacteriaceae bacterium (assembly GCA_964641325.1). Classification (GTDB taxonomy): domain Bacteria; phylum Bacteroidota; class Bacteroidia; order Flavobacteriales; family Flavobacteriaceae; genus Dokdonia. The sequence continues at coordinate 10,403 of CAZXMY010000049.1, forward strand.
ATTTCTATCGGTCCTAAGGTATATAGGTTTACCTCATCACCAATCCAACTATAATCTCCTATATGCAGTTTCCAGGGATAAGTAGTCTTAGCGCTAGGTCTAATGATTACTTTTTTTCCTATACTCGCCCCAAAACTCCTAAGCAAAAATCTCCTCCATCCATAGGCAAATTGCGGGGAACATCTAAATAATGTAGCTTGGACAATCCACCACAGCTGGACGGTAATTTTAGACTTTCCCCTAAACCCTCTGGGAGTTTGATATTTAGATAAATTTTGATATTCCATTAGTTAGTCATCCAGCCTTTGTCCTTAATTATATTTGCCACATATTTTCCTGCAGCTTCGTAGCCCAAGGTATTAAAATGTACGTTATCTTTTAAGAAACTTCTCGGAATACAATCTTTTTTAATGTCTTCTAGGTCTATTTCTGTAGGTGTAGTCTCCATATCATAGATGGCATTTTGCACCATATACGATCTCACGTCTATAAACCGTTCTCCAAAAGTTTCTTTAAGTACGCTATTTAATCGTATAATGTCTTTATGCGCTGTACTTCCCTTTTGTTCATAATCCGCGATGCCGTTACATATGGAAAGTACAAGGACATGCTCTTGGGCATTCTCTCCCAAGTAATCAATCATTGCTTGAATATTATCTCTAGTCTTAAAAATAAAATCCCCAGATTTATTATCATTCCTGCCTGCCCATATAATTGTCCATTTATCATTATATTTTATAG
>CAZXMY010000050.1:0-11016 GCA_964641325.1 uncultured Flavobacteriaceae bacterium
CTACAACGTTTTCGCGATAATTATTTTTTTATTATTGTGTACCTTCGTTTACTATTCATTCTCATATTTATGAAGTATTCTATAAGACGGGCAGTAGAAGGGGATATGCCTCAAGTTCACAAACTAATTTGCGAACTTGCCGTTTTTGAAAATGAACCGGATTCCGTTCATATAACGCCTGAGACTCTTGTTAAGTTCGGCATTGGCGAGAAGGCTCTATTTACCTGCTTTGTAGCCGTTCAAAACGATCTCATTTTAGGTATGGCTCTCGTGTATTTTAGATTTTCAACCTGGGATGGCAAGTCCCTGCATATGGAAGACTTAATTGTTTCTAAAGAATATAGAAAACAAGGGATAGGCACCGCGTTATATAATCAAGTCATGAACTATGCCGCACAAGAAGAGGTAAACCGTGTGGAGTGGGTAGTGCTAGACTGGAATACAAACGCTATTAACTTTTATGACAAAAGTGGCGTTACATTTTTAAAAGACTGGCATCTTGTCCAGATGAACAAACAACAACTGGACACCTATTTAAGTTCTATTAACTAATAAAATTGGTTACGCTTTCGCGAAAGCGTACTTACCCATACAATATGCAGATATTTAAATTTGGCGGTGCTTCTGTAAAAGACGCAAATGGTGTGAAAAACATTGCGACAGTGCTCAAAAAAATGAGTGCAGAGCAAACGATTATTGTAGTTTCTGCTATGGGCAAAACCACAAATGCTCTGGAAAGAGTAGTAACTAACTACTTTAATAACAAAGCTGGGCTATCCTCAAGTTTACAAGAAAATGAAGATTTTCATTACGCTATTGTTTCCGATCTATTTCCAACGGGACATATCATTTATGAAAAAATCCAAACCCTATTTAAGGAGCTTAAAGGTTTTCTAACGTGGAATAAATCTCCCCAATATGATTTTGTGTATGATCAGGTAGTATGCTATGGTGAGTTGTTATCTACAACAATAATTCATCACTTTCTTAAAGAAAAGGACATAGGTACTACTTGGCTGGACGCTAGAAATCTCATTAAAACAGATTCAAGTAATAGAGATGCAAAAGTAATCTGGGATATTACACAAACTAACATTAAAAAAGCCTGTGAAAAAAGCGCAAACTACATTACTCAAGGTTTTATAGCTTCCGACACAAACAATTTTACAACTACTCTTGGCAGAGAAGGTTCTGACTATACTGGAGCTATTCTCGCCTACTGTCTTGGAGCACATAGTCTAACTATCTGGAAGGATGTACCTGGAGTTCTTAATGGAGATCCTAGGGTTTTTGAGAATACACAATTGCTACATCAGATATCCTATGAAGAGGCCATAGAACTTGCTTTTTACGGCGCGTCTGTAATTCATCCTAAAACCCTACAACCTTTACAAAGGAAGGAAATACCATTATATGTGAAATCCTTCATTAATCCTAAAGAAAAAGGTACTGCGGTAAGCAAAGGACAAGCCTTAATACCAGAAGTACCCTGTTATATTGTTAAGACAAATCAAGTGTTAATCTCCTTATCTTCTTTAGACTTCTCTTTTATGATGGAAGATAATATAGGTGAACTATTCCAGCTGTTAGGCAAATACAAAATGAAGGTAGACCTCATTCAAAACTCAGCCATTAGTTTTTCTGTATGCATAGACAATAAGTTTAATAATCTTGAAGCGCTTTTAAATGAGTTAAAAGCAAAATTTAAAGTGCACGCTCAGAAAGGAGTATCCCTATACACCATTCGTCATTTTACTGATAAAGTATTGCGATCTTTTGAAAAAGATAAAAAAGTGCTCCTTAAACAAGTTGCCCAAAACACTGTACAGCTGGTGATTCAACATTAGACAATAACTTTCTCCTTTATACAATGAATTAAGCTAGCTCACATAATTCTTATATTTGTTACACTAACTACACTTTATGGGACTGGTAACCACCAAGGAATTTGCAAAAGCTATTCACGTCAATAAACTAGGTTTTGTTGGCACTTTCATAAGTTGGTTGTTAATGAAGGTTCTTAAAATCTCTACGGCAAACACTATTTACGACCGTAACAAGCACCTAACAGGCCTTGACTTCCTTAATGCACTCTTAGACGAGTTTAACATAGAGTTCGAGATTCCAGAAGAAGACCTTAAACGTTTACCTAAAAACCAGGCTTACATTACAATTTCTAACCATCCCTTAGGAGGAATAGATGGTATCCTACTCCTTAAACTTATGCTAGAGCAAAATAGCGAGTATAAAATAATAGCTAATTTTCTTTTACATAGGATCGAGCCGCTTAAACCCTATGTCATGCCTGTTAATCCTTTTGAAAACCGTAAGGATGTAAAATCAAGTATATCCGGTTTTAAAAATGCTTTGTTACATCTTAAAGAAGGTAATCCCTTAGGCATTTTTCCTGCGGGAGAAGTCTCGACCTTTAAAGATGATAAACTCATCATAGACAAACCTTGGGAAGAAGCCGCTATAAAACTAATTAAAAAGGCCAATGTAGCTGTTGTTCCTATCTACTTTCACGCCAAAAACAGTTCCCTTTTTTACAGATTATCGCGTTTGAGTCCAACCTTACGAACAGCAAAACTACCTAGTGAACTGCTTACGCAAAAAAATAAAATAATTAAAGTTCGCATAGGAAACCCTATTAAACCTAGTGTGCAAAATGAATACGCGCAATTGCCCGATTTTACAGATTTTCTGCGTAAGAAAACCTATATGCTTGCTAAATCCATTGATAAAAAAAGTCTTCTCAAAAATATTCCATCTACCCTTAAATCTATAAAAGAACCCAAAGCAATTGTAACCGAAACCAATAGTATACTTATACTAGATGAAATTGAACAATTGCGAGCAAGTGAAAGACGCCTTTTAGAAAGTAAAAATTATGAAATATTTCTGGCACCAGCTGCAGAAATGCCTAGCACCTTGCAAGAAATTGGGCGTTTACGTGAGATTACCTTTAGAGCCATAGGAGAAGGTACCAATGAAGCTATCGACCTGGATAAATTTGATCGTTATTACCACCATATGTTTTTATGGGATGCGAAAGCGCAGTGCATTGCCGGTGCGTATAGAATGGGTTTAGGACAAAAGATTTTTGAGCAATATGGCATTAATGGCTTTTACCTTCAAGACCTTTTTAGATTTGAGCCTGAGTTGCACAAAATGATGAGCCAGAGTATTGAGATGGGCCGTGCTTTTATCATAAAAGAATACCAGCAAAAACCTATGCCACTATTTCTATTATGGAAAGGCATAGTGCATACTACATTGCGATTTCCCGATCATAAATATCTTATAGGTGGTGTGAGTATTTCCAATCAATTCTCAAACTTCTCTAAGTCATTAATGATAGAGTTTATGAAATCGCATTACTACGACCCCTATGTGGCGCAGTATATCCAACCTAAAAAAGAATTTAAAGTAAAACTTAAAGACGCAGATAAGGAATTTGTTTTTGACGAAAGTGCTTCAGACCTCAACAAATTTGATAAACTCATAGACGAGGTAGAACCCGGTTCACTCAGACTACCCGTACTTATAAAAAAATACATTAAGCAAAACGCAAAGGTAGTAGCCTTTAACGTAGATCCCCTTTTTAATAATGCTGTAGATGGTCTCATGTACATCCGCATAGCAGATTTACCAGAAAGCACCGTAAAACCTGTTATGGAAGAATTTCAAGCGGAGTTAGAGATAAAATACGGCCCTAATCCAGAAGAGGAGGAGGCGCTACCTTAAGTATTCTGCAACAAACTCCTTGCAATATGTTTTTATTTCATCTCTCGCTTTCGCGAAAGCGGCCTCTGTATCCTGTACATTACCCACAAACTTAGACGGGTCGTAAAAATTATGGTGTAACCTCACCGCATCTGGAGCGGCAATAAAAGGGCAATTCTCATAGGCATGGTCACATACTGTGATAATATAGTCCCAAGAAATTCCATCGTACTCTGTCACATTATTGGACGTGTGACCTGTGATATCTATCCCGTCTTTAGCCATTGTGGCCGCAGCACCAGGATTGATGCCATGAGTTTCTATCCCGGCAGAATAGACCGTGGCTACATTGCCTGCCATCATATTGAGGTATCCATGTGCCATCTGACTGCGGCAGCTATTTCCTGTGCAAAGCACTAATACGTTTTTCATGAAATTTTAATTCCCGCAAAGGCGGGAATCTCAACCCACCTTCTGTTTTATATTATTTTAAACTCGTTTTCATACATCACCACTATCATACGATATTCCATCTCTCCTTCCCAATCTCTCCATTACTCCAACAGTCCTAAACCCACAATTTTCAAAATAGTTGTATGCCTAGGTTCTCTAACAACATCCAGATCCTGGTGCACAACTGCCAGCTTCCTGCGCTACAGGAATCCCGCAAGCTTCTTTTGCTTTACAGTCTGTAGGTTGCGAGACCAATTTAATAATAAGATTAGCCTCTCGTATTTCGTAATCGTTAACAAATAGTTGTGCTGTATGAAAACGAGCATTGCTATACTCTATCTTAAGCTCTGCATCCATCACGTAGGGTTTCATCTTACCTACTTTAGATAAAATCCCCATCGCTTTATAGGCACTCATAAATGCTGTTTTGCCCAATTCATTAGGATCTTCCCACAATTGCACTACAGTTTCCTTCCAAGCATCTACGCCAGCACCGCAATCCACAGAGTCTACCGTTACATGTTTTACTTCGGTTATGTGATAATTTGCCCCTACGAGCATTCCAGGTGAGTACTCAAACAATAGACTCTTCCCTTGATTTGATTTTAATATTTCTAAAAATTCTTGTGTTTTCATAGTATCATTTTATATCCGCGAAGACGTCCCGAAACTTAGGGATCATCCACTCCATCGCGAGGGTTCTTATTCTTGTTCGTTTATGCTTATTGCTACAACTCTAATCTTTTCTAGCAGCTGTGTCATCTGTTTTTCTTCTGTAAACGGGTTCATAAAAGTGGTTCTTAAATAATATCCTTCTTTTAATTGAGTGGCTACAATGTAAAATTCTCCATCTTCGAGTAACATTTTACGTAGCTGTTTGTTTATGTTGTCATATTTATCTTTAGATACACCTTGAATATATCTAAAACAAACAATATTACTTTCTGGTGGCAAAAGCAGTTCAAAATCTGGAGCTTCTTGTATCATTTTAGAAAACGCTCTGGCGGCATCGTAGAGCGTGGTCACAAAATCGTCAAAAAACGCATCCCCAAAGGCATTCCAAATAGCAAAAAACCGTAAACTCATCATGCTTTTGGTACACTCAAAAGTACGTTTTGCTAAATTATACCATTCCGGATCTTCATTTTGCTCCCATAAATATTGTGCTTGTTGGCTAAAGGTGGCATAGCTATCTGCCATGTTTCTATAAAGCACAGCTGTGGTAATGGCAGAGGTTCCCATCATTTTATGGCCATCTATAATTACGGAGTCTGCGTTTTCAATTCCTTTGAGTACATGCCTGTACTTAGGAGAAAAAATAGCAGCTCCGCCGTGTGCGGCATCTATGTGAAACCATATGTTTTTTGCTTTCGCGAAAGCAGCAATAGCCTCCAGGTCATCATGTGTGCCTGTACTTGTGCTAGGCGCACTTCCTATAACGGCAAAGACTTCTAGTCCTTTTTGAGTAGCCGCCTCGTATTCTCTCAACAAGACATCCGGCCTAATCCTATAGAGCTTATCTACTGGGATTTTAAGTATTCCTTGATCACCCAATCCCATAATTCTGGCGGCTCGATCTACACAATAATGTGCCTCTTCTGACACCATAATGGCAAGTTTTGCACTGTGACCATTGGTCCAAACATCATCCTGTACTTTTGCTTTTCTTGCCGCAAGCAGCCCTGTAAGATTTGCGAGTGTCCCTCCAGAGGTTAAGAATCCATCTCCGCCATTCCAGCCTATTTGTTTAATAAATTTTTGGATCACCACTTTTTCTATCGCAGTACTGGCCTGCCCCATCTCATAAATGGCCATTCCATTATTAAGCTGCGCACTAAGTAAAGTTGCCAATGCAGAAACAGGTACGGTTGGCGCCACTTGATGACCAATATAATTAGGGTTGTGTGTCTGGATAGATCGGTTAAGAACGGTTTCAAAGAGTTGGGAGGTAGTCTGCTTCTGGTCTAAAAAAGTATTCCAGAACTCATATTCTTGCTCTGGAGCAACCCAATTAGTCACCTTTTTAGCTTTAGAAGTAATTGTAGCTTCTAGCATATCACTTATAAGCGCAACTAGGCTTTCTCCTTCTCGCTTAAAGAGGTTGCTATCATATGCTTTTTGTAAAATCTTTGTGCTCATTTAGCCACACTTCTTGCGAGTAATTTCAAAAAAGTTGTGAAAAACGCTCTGTAGTTTCTCCCATTTTCTCAAATCAATACTGTAGTACTGCGCTCTTCCCTTAAACTGACTTTTTAACAAGCCAGCCTTTTTTATAACAGCAAGATGCTGGGATGTTGTAGGTTGTGATAGTCTAATTTTATCTGCTATGTCTTGGGTAAGGCAACCCTCACAATCTCCTATATACTCCAATATCGCTACACGCGCAGGATTAGACAGCACCTTGGCAAGGTCTGCCATTTCGTTAGCCTTAATAGAGTGTATGTGTCTTTTTGTAACGCCCATAAGATTTTTATTTATTAATTAACCGCTAGATTAAGGGTATGCAAACTCGCAGTCTGCATTTGCAAAGATATAATTATATTAGATATATCGCAATATTACGATTTATTACCGAATAAAAAAGCCCGATATCACAATCGAGCTTTTTTAAATTTTTAGAACCAAGGCTTGTTGCCTGCTTGGTACGTATTATAGAACTCTTCGTCCGACTTCGTAAGGTACATAATACCTTCTATAAGGCCTACAAGACCTACAGCCCAAACAATAAATACTCCTATCCCTATACAAGACAAAACAATACCCACAACACTTATCACAAGCATAATGATACCTTCTTTCTTATATCCAAGAATAAATTTATGTACACCAAAAGCTCCTAAGAAAATAGCAAGGAGCCCTGCCAGCATTTTCTTATTATCACCACTATTGGTCATTTTGTTCCACTCTTCTTTAATGTCTGAAGCTGCTTCTTTTGCCGCATCTGCTGCGTCTGAAGCCACTTCTTTTGCCTTATCTGCAGCTTCTGAAGCTACTTCTTTTGCTTTATCTCCTAAACTTTCTTCGCTCATGGTGTGCTGTTTTTATTGGTTAGGTTATAAATCTACAAAAAAATTGTGATTATTCTTTATTCTTGTTCAAAAGCGCTATCTATAGGTTCCCAAAGCTCAATTTTATTCCCTTCTGGATCGAGAATCCAACCAAATTTCCCATAGGAGTATTCCTCTATTTCTCCTACTATTGTTACGCCTTCTTCTTTAAGCAGTTCAAGAAGTTTTACCAGATTCTCTACTCTAAAATTAAACATAAACTGTTTTTTACTCGGAGAGAAATACTTGGTATCTTCCTTCATTGGACTCCATTGGGTAGAACATTTTTTGCCATTTTCATCCCGCCACCAGAATGTCCATCCATACTGATCTGTGGGAATACCCAGATGTTTTTTATACCATTCCTTCTGCGCATCTGGATCTTCACTCTTAAAAAACATTCCGCCTATACCGGTTACTCTTTTCATACTCATTCGCTATGGTTAATTTGTTCTATTTTAATAAGATTTCCGCCTTCCCGGAAATAATATGTTTACTTCTTGATAGCAGATTCATAGATTTGTATCCACTCTTGCGCTGTCATTTTTGTTGCCAACTCTTTAATAAGTTTAAAGGGTATATCTTCCATTTTCTTAAAACGAATACAGCTTTTGCCCATATCTAACTTGTATTTGCAATGCTTGGGATACTCGGCTACAAACCAATCATAAAGTTCTTTTTTTGCATACAATCCCATATGATAAAGGGCAACAAAATTCTTTTGTGATGCTACATTAATAAAAGGCAAAGGGTCTTTTGGATTGCAATGATAGCCATCTGGATAGGTAGTATGCGGCACAAAAAAGGCAGGCATTTTATAAAGTATTCCTTCTTGAAAGCCTTCTGGAAGATTTTCTTTAAGTATATTCTTAATTTTAGTGACAGGTTCTTTTCTATCGTCTGGCAATAGATCTAAGTACTCCTGAGTAGAACTTGCTTGATACTGCATTGCTATTTATTTTAGAAATCAAAAGATAGCCAAAATTTTATCAACGATGGTTTGAGCCAACTTACGTTTGCTCTCAACGGTCCATCCTGCAACGTGTGGTGTGAGTATCACATTTTCAGTTTTAAGTAAATACTCTAGTGCTTCTGGCATAGACTCCTTATCTGTAAACAAATTTTCAAAAGATGCTTTTTCATATTCAAGCACATCTAATCCTGCACCTAAAACTTTTCCCGATTTTAGGGCTGTTACCAGATCTTGGGTTACTACAGATTTGCCTCTAGCGGTGTTTAAGAGGTAGAATGCTTTCGCGAAAGCGTTGATAAAACCTTCATCTACCATCTTATCTGTAAGCGGTGTCCAAGGCGTGTGTAGGCTAAGCACATCTGCTTTATGCTGTAATTCCTGCAAAGAGACTTGTCTTGCATTTTTATCTCCTACATTGTCCAAAATATCATAGCACAGCACGTCACAGTCAAAACCTTGTAGTTTTCTTGCAAAGGTTTTTCCCATATTACCGTAACCTATCAAGCCAACCGTTTTACCTTCTAACTCTACACCTCTATGTTCTTCCCGAAGCCATTTTCCAGATTTTATACTGGCATCTGCTTGGTTCAGCTTGTTAAAAAGACTCAGCAACATCCCAAGAGCGTGTTCTCCTACGGCATTACGATTTCCTTCTGGTGCGCTAATGAGATGAATGCCTTTTTCCGTTGCATAAGGAATATCTAAGCTTTCTAAACCTGCTCCAACTCGTGCAATAAATTTAAGCTGAGTCGCAGCGTCTAGAAATTGCTTATCTATCGCAAATCGCGACCGAATAACAATACCATCGTAATTCTTAATAATAGCCTCAGTCTCGTCTTTAGAAATGGTATAGTTTTCTGTATTATCATAACCTGCGGCCGCGAGTTGCTCCACAAGTAAAGGGTGGTTTTTATCTAAGTGCAGAACCCTCACGTATTTCTTTTAATAGGCAACCATCCCAACAATACTGCCAAGGCTAATGCAGCAATACAACCGCTCAATACCTTAAGAAAAACGGAGGTGTCTACAAAAATTCCTATCGCGCAACTAGCAATTAATAGCAACATAGCTATACTGTATTTCTTATTCATCGTATTAAATTTTGGGATACTCAGATTGTGTTTTCTCGTGCTGCACTTCTCCTGTATGTGCAGTGCTTTGCTTTTCAAAAAGTAAGAGCTGTACTTCTTCACCTTCTCGGGTTGCAGGGCAGTGTTCTACTCCTTTTGGGACTACAATAATTTCGCCTTCCTTTACGATTTCGCTCCATTCTTTTGATGGGTTTTCACTTTCGCGAAAGCGCATTTCTAAAACTCCTTTTTGTACATAAAAAAGCTCATCTTCTTCCTTATGACTGTGCCATACAAATTCTCCAGAAATTTTGGCAAGTATGACCTGCATATCATCTACTGTCGCAATCTGATGAGGATGCCATTGCTTCGAAAACTTCGTGTATTTTTCTTTTATATTTATGGGTTTCATAACTAAAACAATATGATTTTTGCTATCCAGAAGTATATTAATATGCCAAAAATATCATTACTCGTAGTGATAAAAGGCCCGGTTGCAATCGCGGGATCAATACCTCTTTTATGAAGAAATAAGGGAATAAATGTGCCTATAATTCCAGCCATAATAATCACTGCAAATAACGATATAGAAATCGCTAAAGCCGTCTTGAAGCTATCTGGCTCGCCGTGATAATAGAGCGCTGTAAATGCAAACAATGCTAGCCCTAGAAGTATGCCATTAAGAGCGGCAAGCGCCATTTCCTTGATTAATCTGCTTACGATACTTCCTTTTACCTCATCATTTGCCAGGCCTTGTACGATAATTGCACTAGACTGTACTCCTACATTGCCAGCCATTGCAGCAATAAGAGGTGTGTAGAAAAATAGTAGGGCATAATTTTCAAGTATATCTTCAAAACCGCCCATAATTGTTGCTGCTCCCACACCGCCTATTAGGCCTAAAAATAGCCATGGTAATCGTGCTTTTGTAAGCTGGATGATACTATCATCTGAGTCTACTTCTTGGGTAATACCTGCTGCGAGTTGGTAATCTTCTTTTGCCTCTTCTTTAATTAAATCTACAATATCATCTATCGTAATACGGCCTAAAAGACGTTTCTGGTCATCTACTACGGGAATGGCCTCGAGGTCATATTTTTGCATCAATTTTGCCACATCCTCACCGTCATCATCTACGTTTACAAAGTCTACTTTTGGGATGTAGATTTCAGAAATTTTAGTCGTGGTATTAGAAGTAAGTAAATCTTTAAGAGAGAGTCTTCCTATAAGCACATTCTCCTTAGTGACTACATAAATAGAATGAACTCTGGTTACCTCTTCTGCCTGGCGCCTCATTTCTCGTACACAACCTGCAACCGTCCAGGTTTCTTTTACTTTGATAAGCTCTTTTGCCATAAGACCACCTGCAGAATCTTCGTCATACTGAAGCATTTCTCGTATATCTGCCTTGTGCTCTTCATCTTCTATCTGCTCAATTACCGCTTCTTGAATATCTTCATCCAATTCTGCAATGGCATCTACCGCATCATCGGTATCCATTTCCTCAACTTCTTCGGCAATTTCTTTAGGACTCAGACTTTCTAGCAATCGCTCACGCACATCATCATCGAGCTCCATGAGTGCTTCGGCGGTTTTCTCACTGTCAAGTAATCTTACGAGATAAACCGCTTCATCCCAATTCGTTTCTTCGAGAATTTCTGCCACATCTGCAAAGTGCACATCTTCAAAAATAGTCACTAGCTGCTCCCGCTTATCTTGAGCGATAAGCCTTTGTATGTCTTCTATT
>CAZXMY010000051.1:0-10976 GCA_964641325.1 uncultured Flavobacteriaceae bacterium
AACAACTTGCAAATTAATCTAAGAGCAGGTAGTAGTTATGATTTTCTATTGGGAGGAATTGATCAAGGTGGGGTGCGTCAAATCCAGTTTCAACATATTCCAGATTTTACTCCCATTTCTAGTCCTATCCCCGCGCACTGGACAGTGACAAATACAGGATTGACGGCTAACATACGATGTAATGGAGACATTAATAATGCCTTAACAGCCCAATTGCTGGCCGGATCTTTTACAGCTACACTCACAAATGAAGACCTAGCACAAGAAAGTTTTTATATACGGGTAGAAGATTTTGGCGGAGAAAGCGGCCCTCCTTTTAATATAACAGAGGGTGTTATAAATGTTCTTATAGGTAACCATCCTACTGAGGTATTGAACTTATAGCAGATATATAAACACATCATTTACAAACTCATTATTCCAATTTATTATGCAAACATTTCTCTATACTTTGATTTTGAGTCTATTCTCGCTCTCGCTTACAGCACAAGTGGGAATAGGCACAACTTCACCAGACCCTTCGAGCATTTTAGATATTACGGCTACAGACCAAGGTGTTTTAGTCCCAAGAGTATCCTTAAATGATGTGACAAACACAAGCATTAATGGCACAGATCTCAATGCAACAGGACTTCTTATCTGGAATACAAACGCGACTGTCACCGGTGGAAACGGTGAGGGATTTTATTACTACAATGGCACGGTATGGCAAAAATTAAGTGCTAGAGCTGCATCCAATGGTCTTGAGATTGCTAATAACGAAGTGATACTAGGAGGAACCCTCAATCAGACGACTACGATAGCCCAAGCTACACATAGTATGAACTGGGACTTAAGCAGTACCGGAGACTTTAATATTATGGATAATGGCGACACGCATTTTCAAATGCGAGATAATGGCAATGCCTATTTTGCAGGTGATCTTTTTGTTCAAAACGCAAATGATATCGCGGGACTTCCAATCGCCAGGATATTTAACGTTTTTGATCAAGATGGGGCTTTCTTTTTATACAGAAATGGAAATCCGCAACATCTTCTCGACGCTGGATTTGCAAGTATATTCAACGAGCAAGGCCTGGATTTAAATTTTAGGATAGAATCTAATAACCGCGAGGAAGCCTTTGGAATAGACGGTGGAGACGATGTTATGTTTGCGGGCAGCGGCAATCTTTCTTTAGTAAATAATGGCGTAACCGTTAATAACTCTACCATTGATTATGTGGCCAGTTTTTATGAGGGCACTACTAATGGAACGGCCGTGCAATTGGGATCTTCTGAGCATATTGTAGATATAGGAAACTTAGAAATGGGCGTATATGCCTCTTGGGTTCCCTATCCAGACAACACCTATGATCTAGGATTAAACACCTTACGATGGGAGGATATTTATGCAACCTCTGGTGTTGTAAACACTAGTGATATGCGGCTTAAAGAAAATGTAGAGAAGCTTAGTTATGGTTTAAAAGAAGTCATGGAGATAGAGCCCATCTCCTATACCTGGAAAAACACAAGAGATCCCGATCAAACGAAGCTGGGACTTTCTGCCCAGCAATTACTAGAAATCATTCCAGAAGTTGTAAAAACCTATGATTTTGTATATCAAGATGATGAGAAAACCCCTATCAAAAAAGAGAATGAAAATCTAGGAATATACTATAGCGATTTGCTTCCTGTGCTCATAAAGGCTATTCAAGAGCAACAAGAAATCATACAGCAGCAAGAAAAGCGTCTCGCTGTATTAGAAAAAGCCAATAATTGAACCATTATTAAAACACAATATTATGAAACGATTACAAACCACTTTAATGTATTTATTTATCGCTACAGCAGTAGCCTTCACCTCTTGTACTGGAGAAGATGGAGAAGATGGCATGGACGGTGCTCAAGGAGAGCAAGGAATCCCAGGACAGGATGGCAATGCCAATGTCATTGCATCAGATTGGATTCCAAGTGAATTAGGATCCTTTTCTGACTCATTCGAAATTTTCGATATTATAGACCCTATATTTACTCAGGAAGTAACAGATAATGCCGTTGTTTTGGTATATGCGCGTACGGCAAGTATAAATGCTATAGTCCCAATACCTATTATTTTAGATCAAAATACAAATTATTTTTTTGGAGTGATTCCTGAAATTAATGCGCTCAGAATCATTGCAGCAACCTTAGATGGTAGTACGATTTTCTTTGATGATTTTACAGCTTTTAGATATGTAATCATCCCGCCTAGCAGTTCAGGAAGATCATCATCTATAGAGTCCATTACAAAAGATCTTCAAGCCAAAGGTATTGACATCAACAATTATGATGAAGTAGCTGCTTATTATAATCTAGATTAGCCCGACCTTGCTCCAATACTACCAAAGCCGAAGTCTAGACTTCGGCTTTATTTATTTCCATTGCGCCTCAAAAAGCGTCTTAAAATGCTTGAGTAATTTTTCCTTCACCTCCTTTTCGTCTATGGTGGCTTTGCCTAGCTCCACATTAAGCGAAGTAACCGCCTTGCCTTTAATCCCACATGGAATCATCAGGTCAAAATAGCCTAAATCTGAATTTACATTCAACGCAAAACCATGCATCGTTACCCAACGGCTGGCACGCACGCCCATCGCACAAATCTTACGGGCAAAAGGGGTTCCTACATCAAACCAAACCCCGGTTTCACCAGGCGATCTTTCGGCTTTAAGACCGTATTCGGCAAGGGTACGAATAACCATTTCCTCCAGCAGTCTCAGGTACTTATGAATATCGGTAAAAAAGTTTTCTAGATCTAGAATGGGATACCCTACAATTTGGCCAGGCCCGTGATAGGTAATATCACCACCGCGGTTAATCTTGTAAAATTTGGCATTTTTTTGGGCTAGCTCTTTTTCGCTGACAAGCAAATTATCAAAATCCCCACTTTTACCTAAGGTAAACACGTGACCGTGCTCTACAAACAAGAAATAATTAGGGGTCTGTAGACCGGCATCTTCTCTTCGATTCTTGATTTTTATATCTAGAATCTCTTTAAAAAGCTGCTCTTGATAGTCCCAAGTTTCTTTGTAATCCTTGTGACCTAAATCTTGAAGTTGTATGGTTTTATTCACGCTACAAAGGTACGATTTTACCCTTAGAACTCAGCAATAATACGCGCTTAAGGAGCTGTTATCGCTCTGGATTATTTAATATTACTAAGGCGGCAATTACGCCAGGCACCCAACCGCAAAGCCACAGTAAGAACACAATTGCGATAGACCCGCAACCCTTGCCTATCACAGAAAGTGGCGGAAAAAATATGGCCAATAAGACCCTCCAGAAACTCATATAATTTGATTTTAGACCGCGCTATACAGGGCGGTATGATTGATTGATGTATCCTATACGTCGTACTTCTAGAGATATTGTTACAATCATTGATTTAGAGCGATGCCTTCCCTATCTTTGCTCGCTCAAAATATGACTATGGCACTCTCAGAACAAGAACAGGTACGAAGAGACAAATTATCCCGCTTACGCGAAATAGGAATTAACCCCTATCCCGCTGCTTTATTTCCAGTAGATCATAACTCTGCACAGGCCAAACAGGACTATGCCGAAGGAAAAAAAGTCATCATCGCAGGGCGATTAATGTCCCGTCGTATACAAGGAAGTGCATCCTTTGCCGAAATACAAGACGGAGAAGGAAGAATGCAAGTCTATTTTAACCGTGACGAAATCTGTACGGGAGAAGACAAGTCCAAGTACAATGAAGTGTATAAAAAACTGCTGGATATAGGCGATTTTGTAGGCATAGAAGGCGAACTCTTTACCACAAAAGTGGGCGAAAAAACGGTTATGGTTAAAGACTTTACCTTATTGAGTAAAGCCTTAAAACCCCTACCCTTGCCTAAAACCGATGGCGAAGGCAATACCTATGATGAGTTTAACGATCCAGAGATGCGCTATCGCCAGCGCTATGCAGACCTTGCGGTAAACCCGCACGTAAAAGAAGTTTTTGTAAAACGCACCAAGCTGTTTAACGCGATGCGTAGCTTCTTTAATGAAGCCGGTTATTTTGAGGTAGAAACCCCTATCCTACAACCTATTGCAGGAGGTGCTGCGGCACGACCTTTTGTGACGCACCACAACTCATTAGATATCCCTTTGTATATGCGTATTGCTAATGAGCTGTATTTAAAACGCCTGATCGTAGGCGGTTTTGAAGGCGTTTATGAGTTTTCTAAAAACTTTAGAAATGAAGGTATGGACCGTACCCATAATCCCGAGTTTACGGCTATGGAGATCTATGTCGCCTATAAAGACTACAACTGGATGATGGAGTTTTGCGAGCAACTTTTAGAGCATTGCGCTCTTGCCGTTAATGGCACGACTAAGGCTACTTTTGGCGAGTACGAAGTAGATTTTAAAGCCCCTTATGCCCGTGTGACTATGGCAGATAGTATCAAGCACTTTACTGGTTTTGATATTACGGGTAAAACCGAAGATGAGTTGCGTGCGGCTTGTAAGGATATGGGCATCGAGGTAGATGCTACCATGGGTAAAGGAAAACTCATTGACGAGATTTTTGGAGAAAAATGCGAGGGCAACTATATCCAACCTACCTATATTACAGACTATCCTAAGGAAATGAGTCCGTTGTGTAAAGAGCATCGTGATAACCCAGAACTTACCGAGCGTTTTGAGCTAATGGTATGCGGCAAGGAAATTGCCAATGCCTACTCAGAGCTTAATGACCCTATAGACCAGCGCGAGCGTTTTGAAGCGCAGCTGGAACTGGCAAAACGTGGAGATGATGAAGCTACGGCAAGTATAGATTATGATTTCTTGCGTTCGCTAGAATATGGAATGCCTCCTACTTCGGGAATGGGGATTGGGATGGACCGTTTGATTATGTTCTTGACCAATAACCAGTCTATACAAGAAGTACTCTTCTTCCCACAGATGAAACCCGAACAAAAACAGCTGGACCTTTCTGACAACGAAAAAGTAATTTACGACCTCCTTACCAAGGAAAGCCCGCAGGAGTTAGATGCGCTTAAAACCGCTTCGGGACTCAGCAATAAAGCTTGGGACAAAGGCATTAAAGGCTTAACCAAAAAAGCAGTGGCTAAAGTGACTAAAGACGATAGCGGTCTTTTTGTAAGCCTAACGGCATAGTGTAAGTATGCTGCTGCCTAATGCTAGGCACGTTCTCTAAAAAACAATATACAATCCTCACGGTTTCGCTGTGGGGATTTTTAGTTGTGCTTCTAATCGTTTACAAACGAATACAATTATTTATAATCGTTTGTACATAGAAAACTGCGTATATACGACCCTTTTACGGTTTATGTTAAAACTTGCTTACACAAATAAGCAAGGGATTGATACTGAATAGATTTAATTCTGTATTTTCATTGAAACTTATATAAACAAGTTACCTGCAAGCTGAAAAAATTAATGGGCGAAAATGAAAAATAAGATAAAAATTCTGACATTAACCCTTTTCACTCTGTTATTTACGAATTGCAAATCACTAAAGTCATTACAGAATGAGAAACTAGAATATAAAATCATACACGAATCAAAAGGAGACATAAACCTCGATGGAATTTCTGATTTAGTAATTGTTTCTAAAAAAAGTGATAGCGAAAAAGGGATAATCTCCATTTTAATAGCCGATTCAAATGGAAATGTTTCTAGAAAAATGGTGAATGAAAATCTTACAGATGAATTTATTGAATTATACAATCAACTACCTGAAATCGAAATTAAAAATGGAAAATTGATAATTTTTTATTACGGTGGAATGTGTCATAGAGAAAGTCGAAATTTTATCTTTAAATTCAACAAAGAATTAAACGACTTATTTTTTCAAACGTTCACAACTGGAGAACATAATGTTTGTAATGATAATGAACCAACTGGAAGTGAGATTACAAACGCTGAGCTGAGAAAAATTAAGTTTACAGAATTCAAAGGTTATCTAGAGAATGAGTAAAGCCAGCAGGTAACACGGTGTATAAAACATAGCTAATAAGTGCCTAAAAGAAAGGGTTGTGTATCTTTAGAAAGTCCGCCAAATTTTTAATTTGGCTTTTAAGATTGAGAAGTTAAAAACAAAATATAAAAATTCAGCTCTGTGTTTATCCGAAAAGTTAGTGTCTTTTTACACGCTACGTTTCATACACAAGACCGTTGTGTTTAATATAAAAAAACTAAAATTATGAAATGGATTTCATTTATAGTACTACTATTTATAAGCTTCCCTCTTTTTTCTCAAGAGGACACGCCATTTGGCAAATATGTTTTTAGAGAAAGTAATATTGGTTATGATGAGGTTACTAAAAAATTAATTGTTCCTAATAAAGATGACAAATATAGACAGGGATGCAGAGAAAAATTTAAACCTAATAGATATACTTGTTCACAAGGTGATGGTGTTGCGTCTATTTATATTAATGAAGAATCGCCTGGTAATTTTGAGACTACAGTATTTCACCCTAATGAAAAAGCACAATATAATCCAGTTTCGATTTCTAGTGTAATTAAGGATGGTAAAATTGTTCAACAATCTCGTTGTTTATATATTGATAAATGGACTACCGATAAAAAAGATAAAGACAAGATTTATTATAGAATTTCAAAAATGGAGTGCTATGTGGCCAGTGCGGAAATGTGTAACTTATTTAGTTCTCTTGAAACAATAGAAGATTTAGAGAGCCCTGAAAATTACAGTCAGTTTTTGAAAATTTTAAAAAGCCCTAAATACAAACAACAATTACTTGAAGCTCAAAAACTTAATTATCGCAATGCATTTTTACATTCAAATAGAGATGAGAATTATGATTATTACTCAAAACTACCCATAGGCTTTTACGATGTTGAAAAACAAGGCAAAATCAAAGATTTAAGTATCGTAAATTTTGAAGAATCTTTAGCTGTAAAAGAATCAAAAAGCCTAAGAGAACTTGCATCTAATGCTAAAGTCTTAATGTTGAGGGTATTTATTGAGCCTTGTAGTAACTTAAGTGCAGAAGATATACTTGATAAATCAACAATTGAATCTTCAGAATCCGTACCTAGTCAAAAAAAGAATTCTAAAACTGGCAATGGGCAATAGCTTCTTAAATAGGCGCAGTAAAATAGAACAGAAGGAATTATATTAAACATACAAAAAAAGTTAAAGAACTCTATTTATGAAAAGCTTCAGAGCTTAATAAACTGATTTTTAGAAAAAGTGAAATTATGTATTTATCAAAAATTTAGAATAAATAAAAACCAGTAAAAAAGTAACAATACTAAACACAACAATGGCTATAAGTAATTGCTTGTTCTCGCCTACTTATGAAAATTCTCGCAGATTTTCAGTTTGGTGTGTACTTGTAAAATTAAGTGCTAACCCACGCAACTACTCATAGCCGAGACGTTAGGCAACATTAAAATAAAACGCGCATATGTCAATGACACAAGCAGCTTTTTTAAAAAAAGTTGATTTACCAAATAAAGCGGAAATAGAGAAAACTATTCGTGAACTCGGATATGAATTCGAAATTCTTGACGATTTTGAAAACTTTTATGGAATTGACGGACTTGAATGCAAAATAAATGGATGGAATACATTTTTTGAAATCTATTTCGAAAAACCAAGCGAAATAACAAATGATTTTGAATTCATTAAAAAGGATTTGACTGACCAAGATACTGTTGTTTCTTTTATTTGGGGAGCGGACTTTGCTGCTGGAGCTTCAATCGGACTTATTTCTGTTGCGTTGATTGACAAATGTAATGCGTTAATTTATTATTTGGATGATGAAATGGCTTACTCAAAAGAAATGTTATTAGCTGACACACCTGAATTTATAAAAGAACTAGAAAAACAAAAAAAATACGCTGGACAAAATCAGAATACGGAAACAATAGTTCACCTGAAGAAAAAAGGATTTTGGAACGGAATTAAAAATCTATTCAAATAAAAAACGTTGCCTAACACAGTGTATAAAAAATAGCTAATAAGTACTTAACCGAAAGGTTTGTGTATATTTAGAAAGTCCGCCAAATTTTTAATTTGGCTTTTAAATAGAGAAAAAATTAAAAACAAAATATAAAAATTCGGCTCTGTGTTAACCTGCCTGCCGGCAGGCAGGTCCGAAAAGTTAGTGTCACCATCGCACCATCTCGCCCACTGCTCTCGCAGATGTCGTACGCTACGTTT
This sequence comes from uncultured Flavobacteriaceae bacterium, assembly GCA_964641325.1. Taxonomy (GTDB): domain Bacteria; phylum Bacteroidota; class Bacteroidia; order Flavobacteriales; family Flavobacteriaceae; genus Dokdonia. Next base: position 8,177 of record CAZXMY010000051.1, read on the forward strand.
CATACACAAGTCCGTTGTGTGTCATTAGAAGAAACAAATGAAAAAATATTTATACTATCCGAGTTTTGAACCACCAAATACTGAATGGTTAAAGTTTTCACTTTTATATTTAGAGAAATTTGAAAGCATTGTCCCTTACGAAAGACAACATTTGATTTCTGACAATTATAAACGAATCTCGGACGAAACGGATTTAGTTGATTTGTACTCACCTAATTTTCAACAAGGAGAAAGAGCATCTGAAAAAGCCATTTGGCAGGCCGAAAGGATATTAAGTCACCCCTACCGAACAAGCGGTAAATTTAACCGGATTAATCTAAAACGAGATTGGAATAATAAGCTGAATTGGAATTTTCAAATTTACTCTGAAAAATTTTCATATCAGTTTGGACAATTCTGTGTTGAAAATAATATTGGAGTACAAAATGCAGATGGATTATTATTACCTAAAGAATTAGCATATCTTTTTATGACACATCTCGCAAAAGAAATCTCGTTTGACAGAGATGGTTCTATAATTACAGATAATTCAGAATTTGACCATTACACCAACTACTCTAGAGTTTTTAAACCCGCAACAAGAAAAAGGAATGAATTTATGAAAGGGATAATGCAGTTAATTATTCCAACTGACATTTCCAATATTGGCTTTAAAGAACTTATTGAATTTCGGAATAAAAACAGACAAAGGATTTCGGAGTTTAATGAACAGATAGAAAACGTAGAAGATTCAATTGGGAATGGATTAACTGAACAAGCCTTTATCGAAAGTTTTAAGAGTTCGTATAAAGAGTTGACTGAACAAATATTGCTTCTAGGAGCAAGAGCGACAGTAATTCCTTTAGCATCTTATATGCTTATTAACGATCCAAATGCATTAACAGAAGAATATGCAAAGAATATTTTAACTGCACTTGGCATTGGTCTTGGAGGCTATTTCGCAGTAAAAAATTCGCTTATAAACACAGAAAGCAAAAGAAGTTGTAAAAAATATTTTGCAAACGTTTCTCTACTTAAATAACGAAAATCTATTTGTCATTAAAAACAACTCAAACCTTTAAGAATGGCAGAAAAATCAGAAAAAAACTTATTTGGAGAATCGATTCAGAAGAAAAAAAGAAAGTCACGTTTGGAGAATTCTCTTGCGAAATATGACAAAGACACATTTGATGAAAGACTTGAAAGACTTGAGTTTTTAAACAAGATATTCCCAAAAGAATTTGGAATTTTAGCTGACCCAGAAACTGTTTATGTTTTTGGAGAAGCTAAAATGGCATTTATTAACGGAGAATTTATTTCTACTATTTTACTTTCCCAAGCTTTTATTGAAAGAAAACTACAACTTCATTACCAATCCTTAGGTTTGGAAAATATTGGAAAAAGAGGACTAAAAGCAATTCTAACTCACGCAAAAAAGAATAACATTTTACACGAATATCTGACTGAAAGAATCGATATTTTAAGAAAAAGAAGGAATCCTTTTTCTCACGTAAAACCGACTGAACACAAATTTAATTTATCCCAAAGAATGGTATCTGAATTAAAATCTGATAAAAAATATAGACAGCCTTTTGAAATTATGAAAGATGACGCAAAAGAGGCTATTTCATTGATGTATACAATATTTACAACTGAATTAAAAAAATAACGCCACACAACAAAGAACTGAGGCAAAAAACAAGCTTTTTTAAGCTAATTTAGATCTATAGTCTTCATTATAAGGCAAACCATTTTTTACAATGGCAAATGCCTGTTTAAGTAGCTTATTACACACAGCTATTAATGCTAGTTTTTTACTCTTGCCTTTAGCTACAATACGGTCATAAAGTGCCTTGCAGCTTCTATTATATTTACAAGCATTAAAACTGCACATAAACAGTAAATTCCTAAGTTTAGGATTACCCATCTTACTAATCCTTGATCTGCCTTTAACACTACTGCCCGACTCTCTAATGGTAGGTGTAATCCCTGCATAACTGCATAACTGACTAGAGTTATCAAAACGTTTAAAACCATCTGTAAAAACTAGTAGCATTAAAGCCGTTTTCTCACCAATTCCTGGAATAGATTTTAGTAAAGTCACCTCCTGCTGATATGCTGCTTTAACCTGCTGTGAAAGCAATTCCTCTAACTTGACCATTTCCTTTTGTGTCTGTTTTAATTGACGCTTTAATGAACGTACTACTTCCTTAGAGGGATTACCAAGAATAGATTCGCCGTGAAGCTTATTCTTTAATTGGGTAGACTGTTTGGTATAAACACCCAGTAACCGTACTATCTGAAGACATTCTTGCTGGCTCTTACTCTCCCCTTTCCATAGCTTTGGAGATTGACGCATTCCATACTCATATAACTGTTTAGCATCACTCTTATCTGTCTTAATCTTACTCAATTGCATCTGTATAAAACGCTTTACCTTTAAGGGATTCTCTACAGAAACCAATACACCACTTTCTAAAAGATAATAGGCCAATCGTATATGATAATAACCCGTAGCTTCCATAATACAATGAGAAGCAGAAGTAAGTAGCTTACTTAAGCTTTTAAAACCTGAGGCATTGTTCTTAAATTGATGATAAACTCCTTTAGCATCATAAACATCTAAGACATCTTTACTAACATCAATACCGATAATTTCTGTAACTTTATTCATACATAATGAGATTGGAAAGAAAGAACTACTGAGAATTCAACAACTTCAAAACGAGATCTTGTACTCTCAGTCCCGATAGCTATCGGGATGAACGAATTTAACGTAGTAAAGCGTAGGGATTATCAATGTTGACGAAATCTAGGTTTC
>CAZXMY010000052.1:0-10914 GCA_964641325.1 uncultured Flavobacteriaceae bacterium
GAGGAAATGCGGTGAATGCAATACTTTTTGGTGCTTTCTTTTTTGTTATTGCTGCATTGCTTATCTTTAGGCTGACAGAATCAGAAAAACAAATGACAACGTAGTCATTATGATATTCAGAATGACGATGTTATTTATATAAGAAATAACAAAAGAGTTCTGATAAGTGGTTAATACCCAACCGGAAAGCACAAACCTAGTTTGTGCTTTCTTTTTAATTATACCAGGATTATGAAACACTTTGGGATTAAATTATCGCTATTTCTAATTTATTTTGTCTTTGCTGCCTTACTTAACAGTGTTGGTATTTTGGTTGAAAGATCACAGGAAGTCTACGATGTAACTAAAGAAGCCGCATCATTTTTAGAGCCTTTTAAGGACTTATCTATTGCATTGGTTGCTTTTTTAGTAGGATCTTTCCTTCCTAAAATTGGATACAAAAAGGGAATGCTTCTAAGTCTTGGGATTATTTTTATAGGCTGTATTGGGATGTATTATGTAAATACCTTTTGGGCGGTTAAAATCTTATTTGCTTGTACAGGTTTAAGTTTTGCAGTGGCAAAAGTGGCTGTTTACGCCTTAATTGGATATGTTACAGATTCTAAGAACGAACATAGTAGTTTACTGAGCTTTATTGAGACCATTTTTATGGTGGGCATTATATTTATGTATCTCGTTTTTCCACTTTTTTATGATGATCAAAATGATAAAGACGCCTGGCTTAGGGGTTATTTGCTTATGGCAGCAGTTATTGCCGTAGCTTTTGTAATTATTGCTTTTTCTACATTTGATATTAATGTAAGTAAGAAAGACACTACTATTGGACAAGATTTTAAAGCAATGATTGCTCTATTTGTAAAACCAGTGATTTGGGTATTTGCCGCCTTTGCCTTTTTTTATGTAATGACAGAACAAGGTATTATGACTTGGTTGCCCACCTTTAACAAAGAAGCTCTTAATATAGATGCACAGCTGGCCTCGCAAATTACTGTTTTACTAATGGTGTTTATCACCTTGGGGAGATTTCTTACTGGAATTTTTGTAAAAAAAATAAATTGGATTTATATAGCCATAGGAGGAGTGCTAACTGCTGGCGTAATTGTCTTAGTTGTTTTGCCATTAGCACAGGTAGCTAGTGGCGAACTCATAACAAAACTGGCGGATATTCCTTTAGCCGGATTCTTATTTCCATTGATTGGTCTATTTCTTGCGCCCTTATATCCTCTTGTTAGTTCGAGAGTGCTTTCAAGTTTGCCTAAAGAAAGTCATAGTGCGCTTGCCGGAATTCTAACTTTTTCGTCAGCAGTAGGAGGTACTTTAGGATCAGTAATTGTTGGATTTTCTTTTGATGCTATGGGTGGATCTAAAGTGTTTTATCTTTCTTTAATACCGCTTTCCATCTTATTAGTTGTGCTTATTGGTCTCAATAGATTAACAAAGTCTTAAATTAATTTTAGTGCACTTCAAGGGTAACATATCTCAAACGCTAACTGCGCTTCTCTCCCAAGAAGATACAGATGGAGATAAAAAAATTACCATAGACGATACGGGACCAAAAGCTTTTACGATACAACTATATGAGGTCGATAGCGCTTTCGCGAAAGCATATACCATCAAAGGCACTTATTTTTTATCCAATTTCTTGCAAGAACTCGCTCTGGAAAAAGCTTTAGGTAAGGAAGAGGCTTACATACCGCTTTCTAAAATAGAAGAAGCGCCCACCACTAGAATTAATCGAATGATTCGAGAGTATTTTTGGGATGATCTTACACGTACCATAGATAAGAAAGGCCTTTCCAAAATCCTAACAGATACCAAGTCTGAAGATACAAAACAACGCTTGTACGTCCCCTCTACAGATAAAGATGGCGTGGCTTATTATACTCGTCTAAAAACCAATTTCCCTAATCTAGAAGTGGTCATTCTGCCAGAGCATATTACGCCAGCCTATGTAAAATCTATTAATGACAAACCGGGAATTTTAGCACTGGGATTAGAGAAGAAAAAAGGCATTCCCTTTGTGGTGCCTGGCGGACGTTTTAATGAAATGTATGGTTGGGATAGCTACTTTGAAGGTATAGGTTTATTACTAGACAACCGTGTAGACCTAGCCAAGGCTATGATCGATAATTTTTGCTACCAGATTGAGCATTATGGGAAGATTCTTAATGCCAATCGCAGTTATTATCTTACACGCACGCAACCGCCATTTTTGAGTTCGTTTATTGTAGAGACTTATGAGAAAGATCCATCCTTGGGCAAAGAATGGCTTGCAAGGGTTGCTAAAACGGCTATTAAAGAATATGATACCGTTTGGATGCAAGCGCCACGTCTTACAGAAAACGGTCTCAATAGATATTATGCGCAAGGCATTGGTGTTCCGCCAGAAACAGAAGTAGGACATTTTGATGAATATCTATTGGCTTTCGCCAAAGAGCACGATCTTACAATACCTGATTTTGTAGAGAAATACCAATCTGGAGAAATACAATCTCCAGAACTAGACACCTATTTTACTCATGACCGAAGTTTGAGAGAATCAGGTCATGATACATCCTGGCGTTTGGACAATGTGTGTGCAGATCTTAATGTGGTAGACCTAAATAGTCAGCTGTATAAATATGAGCGGGATTTTGCCTATGTCCAACAGAAGTATTTTGACAATAGTTTGGATACAATGAGTGCCGCAGACTGGGAAGAGCGAGCCCGTAAAAGAAGGAGGTTGATGAATGCCTTTTTATGGAATGAAGAAGCGGGTCAATATTTTGATTATGATGTAAAAATTCAAAAACAGACGCACTTTCAAAGTGCTTCTAATTTCTTTCCCTTATGGTCTGGTCTCTGCTCTCAAGAACAAGCGGATACAATAGTTAAAAACCTTTTAAGACAATTAAAACAAAAAGGCGGTATTTCAGGCACTTCCCAAGCCATGCATAACAAATATGGACTTTACGCAGTACAACGGCAGTGGGATTATCCCAATGGATGGGCACCGCATCAGATGATGATTTGGAGAGGACTTATAAAATATGGTTTTGACAAGGAAGCGCAGGAACTGATGTACCGCTGGTTGTGGATGATTACTCGCAACGCAGTGGATTACAATGGCGTAATCCCTGAGAAATATGATGTAGTGGCTGCCACTCATAAAGTTTTTGCAGAGTATGGTAATGTGGGTACTGAGTTTGATTATATAACAACCAGTGGTTTTGGGTGGATGAACGCCAGTTACCAATTGGGTGTAAGTCTCCTTTCTCCCGACTTTAGAATACAGCTAGATAGGTTAACAGATCCAGAAAAACTTTTTAGATAATTACTTTATAGAAGATATGACAGCTTAGGTATATAAATCCTTATTTTTGACTGTACAGAAATCGATCCATGAAAAAAGATAACAAAAGAAGAGAGGCACTCATTTACCATGCAAAACCAAAGCCTGGTAAGATAGCTATAGTGCCTACAAAAAAATATGCCACGCAGAGAGATCTGGCATTGGCGTATTCGCCTGGAGTTGCAGAACCTTGTCTAGAAATAGAGAAAGATGTAAATAATGTATATAAATATACCGCAAAGGGCAATCTTGTAGCAGTTATTTCTAACGGAACCGCGGTTTTGGGCCTGGGAGATATAGGTCCAGAAGCGTCTAAGCCCGTAATGGAAGGTAAAGGTTTGTTATTTAAAATTTTTGCTGATATAGACGTTTTTGATATTGAGGTAGATGCAAAAGATCCAGATTCTTTTGTAGAAACCGTTAAAAATATCGCACCTACTTTTGGCGGTATTAATCTAGAAGATATAGGCGCGCCAGAAGCTTTTGAAATAGAGCGCAGGCTTAAGGAAGAATTAGATATTCCTGTAATGCATGATGATCAGCATGGGACTGCAATTATCTCTGCGGCGGCTTTTCTTAATGCTATAGAATTAGCAGATAAGAAAATTAACGAAGTTCGGATAACGGTAAGTGGTGCAGGAAGTGCAGCCATATCTTGTATGAGATTGTATCACAAGTTAGGAGTGCCGTTAGATAACATTTATATGTTTGATAGTGCAGGGCTGCTTTCTAACGATAGGACGGATCTCGACCCGAGCCAAGCCATGTTTGCAAGCGAAGCCAGATTTAATACGTTAGCAGAGGCGATGGTAGATGCAGATGTATTTTTAGGGCTTTCTGTAGGCAATATAGTAAATCAGGATATGATACGAAGTATGGCCGGTAATCCCATCGTATTTGCCATGGCAAATCCAGATCCAGAAATTCCGTATAGTCAAGCTATAGCAGCACGCAAGGATATTATAATGGCGACAGGGCGTTCTGACCATCCTAATCAAGTAAATAATGTTTTAGGGTTTCCATTTATTTTTAGAGGGGCATTAGATGTAAGATCTTCGGCAATTAATGAAGAAATGAAACTGGCGGCTGTAAAAGCATTAGCACAATTAGCCAAAGAGCCCGTTCCAGAGCAGGTAAACATTGCCTACGGTAAAACACGCCTTGCTTACGGAAGAGATTATATTATCCCAAAACCTTTTGACCCTAGATTAATAACAACCGTGCCACCTGCCGTAGCAAAAGCTGCAATGGATAGTGGCGTTGCCAAGGAGCCTATAACAGATTGGGAGGCGTACAAAGATGAGTTAAGAAATAGGTTGGGAGACGATAATAAGATTATACGACTGCTTTTAGATAGAGCGCGACTGGATCCTAAACGTGTAGTATTTGCAGAGTCGGATCAAATAGATGTGCTTAAAGCAGCGCAATATGTGCATGACGAGGGCATTGCCATTCCGGTGCTATTAGGAAATAGAGATGTTATTTTAGAACTCAAAGAAGCCATAGATTTTGATGCAGATGTAGAAATTATTGATCCTAAGTCTAAAGAAGAAGTAGATCAAGTTACTAAGTATGCAGAGATATATTGGAAAGCAAGAAAACGAAGAGGAATCACGCTTTTCGATGCAAAAAGACTAATGAGACAGCGGGATTATTTTGCGGCCATGATGGTTAATGAAGGCGATGCCGATGGGATGCTGTCCGGGCATAGTAGGAGTTATCCTTCTGTTTTAAAACCTGTTTTAGAAGTAATAGGTCCTGCAAAAGGAGTTCAAAAAGTAGCCGCTACTAATCTTATGATTACCTCACGAGGTCCTCTATTCCTGTCAGATACCTCTATCAACATAGAGCCTACGGCAAAGGAACTTGCAAAAATCGCACAGATGACAGCCACCACGGTAAAGATGTTTGGTTTAGAACCCGTTGTGGCGATGACCTCTTATTCAAATTTTGGATCCTCTAATAATCCAAAGGCCACAAAGGTAAGAGAGGCTGTTTCCTATTTGCATAGGTATTATCCAGATCTTATTGTAGACGGTGAAGTGCAGGCGGATTTTGCCCTTAACCAAGAAATGTTTAAGAGTAAATTCCCTTTTTCTAAACTTGCAGGTCGTAAGGTTAATACGCTTGTATTTTCTAATATAGACAGTGCCAATATCACATACAAAATGATAAAGGAACTGGAAAAAGCAGATAATATTGGGCCTATAATGTTGGGAATGAGCAAACCCGTACACGTTTTGCAATTAGGTGCGAGCGTGGATGAGATTGTGCATATGGCAGCGATCACTGTTGTTGATGCCCAAAAGAAAGAAAAATACGGCATTCAAGAATTAGAAAAGTAAATGGGTAGTTTGTCGATGGTTTTTTACGCTTTCGCGAAAGCATAACTCACATAAATTCCATTCCTTAAAACGAGGACTAAGGTCTCGATAAATTTCATACATTTACGCCTTAAATTTAGGTATAACTACATGATTACGCACCTAAGCGGAAGACTTATTGAAAAGAACCCAACCTATGTCATTATTGATTGTAACGGAGTGGGGTATTTTGTAAATATTTCTTTACACACATTTTCTGCTATTCCAGAAGGAGAAGCGCTGCGATTATATACCTACTTGCTCGTAAAAGAAGACAGCCACACCTTATATGGATTTGCAGACAAAATGGAGCGCGAGATTTTTAAACTTCTCATCTCCGTCTCTGGTATAGGTGCTAATATTGCTAGAACTATGCTTTCTTCTTTACATCCTGATCAGATAAAACAGGCAATCGCATCGGGAGATGTGGCTACCATACAGAGTATCAAAGGCATAGGTGCAAAAACCGCGCAACGTGTAATTTTGGATCTAAAAGATAAAATCTTAAAAGTGTTTGATATAGATGTAGAATCTGTAGTTTCAAGCAATACAAATAAAGAAGAAGCGTTATCTGCATTAGAAACCTTAGGTTTTGCGCGTAAACAGGCAGACAAAGTGTGTGCGAACATTTTAAAAGAAACACCTGATGCAACCGTAGAATCAATTATAAAACAGGCACTAAAAAAATTATAGGACCATTTTGAACTTAAAAAACTACACAACTTCTTATTTACGTTTTGCCTACTTTTTAGGAGTCTTGTTTTTAGGAACCTTGACGGTAACCGCTCAAGAAACAAATGAAGTTGAACAAGATTCTACAAATACAGGTTTTTCTCTTGGAAGCCTACAATTACCCAATCCTAATAGCATAGTATCCAAATATACCTATGATCCAGAATTGGATAGATATGTGTTTACAGAACAGTTAGGGAGCTTTAATATTAATTACCCTTTAATACTCACTCCAGAAGAATTTGAACGCCGTGTGCGTGATGAGGAAATGAAGCGATACTTTAAAGAAAAAATTGCTGCTTTAGATGGAAAAACAGAAGAAGGCAAGGAAAATCAAAATAGTTTGTTGCCTACTTTTTATGTGAAGTCAGATTTGTTTCAATCCATTTTTGGAGGAGATAAAATAGAGTTCACGCCTACTGGATCTGTAGAAATGGATTTGGGCGTTTTATTCACAAAACAGGATAACCCAGCATTTTCGCCAAGAAATAGAAGTAATGTAACTTTAGATTTTAGACAACGTATAAGTTTAAGTTTATTAGGTAAAGTAGGAGAGCGTCTGCAAGTTACGGCTAACTACGATACGGAGTCTACTTTTAATTTTCAGAATCAGGTAAAGCTGGAGTACACACCTACCGAGGATGATATTATCCAGAAAATAGAAGTAGGTAATGTAGCCTTGCCACTCAATAGTGCTTTAATACAGGGTTCTCAGAGTCTTTTTGGAGTAAAAACCGAATTGCAATTTGGTAAAACTAATGTAACTGCTGTTTTTGCAGAAAACAGATCACAACCTAGAACAGTTACTTCAGAAGGCGGTGCTACCGTTCAAGATTTTGAAATATTCGCTCTAGATTATGATGAGAATCGTCACTTTTTCTTATCTCATTTTTTTAGAGATAACTACGACGAATCTCTGGAGAATTATCCTTTTATTAATAACAATATTCAAATCACTAGGGTAGAAGTTTGGATAACAAATAGACAGGCTGTAACCGACAATTCTCGTAACATTATTGCGATTCAAGATGTAGGTGAGGCAGATCCATCTAATATAGGATTGGACTTCCCACCAGCAGGTTTTATTAATAACGTAGCCAATGCGTTTCCAGATAATGCTAATAATGACTTTAACCCACGCGGGATAGAAAACCCGAACGTTCAATCCGTTTTAAATTCTTCTATAAGAGATATTGCTACGGTACAAGACGGTTTTGGGGGAGTGCAAGTGGAGGATGGAACAGACTTTGTCCTTTTAGAAAATGCACGTAAACTAGATATTAATCAATATACAGTGTATCCTCAGTTAGGATATATCTCGCTTAACCAAAGACTTAATAATGATGAGGTCTTAGGAGTAGCGTATCAATATACAGTAGGAGGACAGGTTTTTCAAGTAGGAGAATTTGCTAATGATGGAATTGATGCGACTAATGGAGATCGCCCAGATACGGATGGTGATGGTATACCCGATATAGCAGATGCAGATAGCCCGCAATCACAGGCAGATGAGGATGGCGATGGCATTGCAGATATTGCGGACGCAGATGTGAATGGTGATGGTGTTTTTAATGGACAGGATAATAATAGCGATGGTATAGATGATGCTTTTATTCCTCCAGGTCTTGCAGGTAGCCCACAAAATCTGGTAGTTAAAATGCTAAAAAGTAACTTGACAAATGTTCAAGAACCTATCTGGGATTTAATGATGAAAAACATTTATCCTATAGGTGCATTTGATTTGGAACAAGATGGGTTTAGAATGAATATTGTGTATGCAGATCCTTCTCCTCTTAACTTTATTACACCTGTAGAAGGAGCTCCTCTGCCTAACGCTTTTGGCGCGGATAATCCACTGGAGTCTAATACATTATTACAGCTTTTCAATCTCGATAGATTAACCACTTTTGGAGATCCACAAGTAGGCGGTGATGGGTTTTTTGATTTTGTGCCAGGTACCACTGTACATACTCGTAATGGTAGTATTGTGTTTACTACAGTAGAACCTTTTGGCGAAAGCCTATTCGAACAATTAAGGATTAATGATACTGAGGTTTATGACGATGGTGATGATAATGTGGATACAGATTTAGAATCCTTTAATCCACATCAAGCAAAATTTGTATATCGTAGCTTATATGCATCTACAAAAACAATTGCACGAGATAATGCGGAGAAAAATAAATTCCTTCTAAAAGGGCGCTATAAATCCACAAGAGAAGGTGGAATACCGCTTGGGGCATTTAATATTCCTCAGGGATCAGTTACGGTTACCGCAGGAGGAAGAGTACTTGTTGAAGGTCTTGATTATACAGTAAATTATCAACTAGGTAGAGTGACTATTTTAGATAAATCGCTAGAGGCTTCGGGTATTCCTATCTCTGCTTCTGTAGAAAATAATGCCGTTTTTGGTCAACAAAATAAACGCTTTACTGGAATTAACGTAGAGCATCGTTTTACTGATGATTTTATTATTGGCGGTACATTCCTAAAATTAAATGAGCGACCACTTACGCAAAAAGCGACCTTTAATTTTGAACCAATAAATAATACCATTTTTGGATTAAACGCGCAGTACTCTGCAGAATTACCTTTTCTAACCCGTTTTGTAAATAAGCTGCCTAATATAGATACAGATGCACCTTCTAACATCTCTGTGAGAGGTGAATTTGCTTATTTATTACCGGGAACACCCCAAGGTACAGATTTTAATGGTGAAGCTACTTCGTATATAGAAGATTTTGAAGGGTCCCAAACAAGTATAGATGTGAGTAGTCCATTACAATGGTTCTTGTCGTCAGCACCAGTTGGTTTTGGAGGAGAATTAGCAAATGATGACTTAGCCGTAGGTTTTAGAAGAGCAAAACTAGCTTGGTATACTATTGATCCTATTTTTTATAACAATCAACGCCCAGATGAAATTACAGAAGCAGATCTCTCTTTTCCAGAAACACGACGGGTATTTAGAGATGAGATTTTCCCCCAACAAGATATTGTTGCGGGTCAAACACAAGCGCTATTTACACTAGACCTTGCTTATTCTCCGGAAGAGCGTGGCCCTTACAATTTTAGTCCAGATGCGGTAGATGAAACGCTTCAAAATCCAGAGCAAAATTTTGGCGGAATAATGAGGCAACTTACGGCTACAGATTTTGAGCAATCTAATGTGGAGTTTGTAGAGTTCTGGCTTCTCGATCCTTTCTTTGCTGATGGAAACACAACAGATCCTGGAGGTAAACTCACTATTAATCTTGGAAGTATATCAGAAGATATACTTAAAGATGGTAGAAAGCAATATGAAAATGGACTTCCTAATGATGGCGGTGACGAATCGACTATAGAGACCAACTGGGGTAAAATACCTGCAAATCAATCCTTAGTATATGCTTTTGATACAGAAGGCGTACAGCGTACCAATCAAGATATAGGCTATGATGGTTTAAGTGATATAGAGGAAGCGGAGAAGTTTTCTAGCTTTGCCGGTCTTCCTGATCCTGCTGCGGATAATTATATCTATTTCTTAAATAGATCTGGAGGTATTGTAGACCGTTACAGAGATTTTAACAACTTGCAAGGAAACTCACCTGTTGAGGTGACGCAGACTGATAGAGGAAGCACGACTTTTCCAGATGTAGAAGACGTAAACCGTGACAATACGATGAACACCATTGATGCCTACTATGAGTATGAAGTAGATATCAATCCAGGTTCGTTGTCTGTAGAGAATAATGATTTTGTTACAGATGTAAGAGAACTTAGCGTAACGGCTCAGGACGGTTCTGATATTCCTACAAGATGGGTGCAGTTTAGAGTACCAATTAATCAATTTGATAATACTATAGGAGGCATTTCAGATTTTAGAGCCATACGTTTTATGCGTATGTACTTAAGTGAATGGCAAGATCCTATTGTACTTCGATTTGGTACATTAGACTTAGTACGAGGAGATTTTAGAAGGTATCTTTTAACCTTGGATCCTAATGAGAATAATCAGATGAATGATAATGACCCAACACTATTTGAAGTTGCGGCAGTAAATATTCAGGCGAATGAGACTAGAGTACCTATTCCTTACGTACTTCCTCCAGGTGTAGTACGAGAACGACTTAACAATAACAATAATAATATTAGGCAAAATGAGCAGTCCCTTTCTATAAAGGTAGATCAACTGGAGCCTCAAGATGCACGTGCTGTATATAAAAGTTATAACCTTGACTTACGGCAGTATAGTAGGTTGCGCATGTTTCTACACGCAGAGGGGTTGCCTGTGCCAAGTGGAGATTTGGGAGGTCCGCCAATAGAAGATGAAACTAAATTGGACGACCTAGAGATGATAGGTTTTGTACGTATAGGAACAGATTTAAATACTAATTTCTATCAGATAGAAAAAGCGTTGATAAAAACTCCTTTTGGAGCTTCTGCAAGATCAGATGTCTGGCCCGCAGCTAATGAAATAGATATACCTCTAGAGCTGTTACAACAGATAAA
>CAZXMY010000053.1:0-10782 GCA_964641325.1 uncultured Flavobacteriaceae bacterium
ATAACTGGCAGAGTCTTGTAGATCGCATAAATGAATTTGCTTCTGAACATCTTGGAGCCAAAGAGCTTACCTATAAGCTAAAACACGATAATAGTAGTAGAGAAGAAGAAATAGAAGGTACTACCAGACAGCATCTCTATCTAATCGTGAAAGAGGCCGTGGCAAACATACTTAAACACTCTAATGCAGATAGCGTTGCGATTAATTTGAGTAAAACTAAAAATGAAATAGCGTTATCTATTAAAGATAATGGGCAGGTAGATCAACAAGGTACAGCAGGATTGGGTGTTTCCAATATGGAACAGCGTATTTTAGATTTAAAGGGTCAAATCGACATAAAAACAACTGATGGTTATGAAGTTTTCATAAAAATACCTGCCTAACAAACCACATTATGATGTGGTTTACAACCCTAAAAAAAGCGCGTAATTTTAAATATGGAATTACACGTAATAAAATCAACCCAAAGGAACCCGTATCCTATGAAGAAAATAAACTTAGCCATTGTCGAAGATGACATCTTAATCAAGGAATCACTAGAAAGTTACTTAGGAGATAATCTTACTATAGATATTCAATTTATCGCTACGAGTGTGGAGGATTTGCTAAATGCACTGCAAGTTTCTAGAACACCTCAAGTAGATGTCCTATTATTAGATATAGGATTACCGGGAATGTCTGGATTAGAAGGCATACAACATATTCAAAAATTGCTACCTAAAACTAATATCATCATGCTTACCACCTATGAAGAAGATGATAAAATTTTTAAGGCCTTGTGCGCTGGTGCGGTTTCTTATATTTCAAAACGAACACCTCTTACTAAAATAGAAGAAGCCATTACGACGATTTATCATGGCGGCTCGTATATGTCACCTTCTATTGCTCGTAAAGTAATTAACTATTTTGGCCCTAAAAAAACCGAAAACGGTATGAATTCACTTACCTCTCGCCAACTACAAATTGTAGAATGCGTGGTTGAGGGTCTAAGTTATAAGATGATAGCAAATAAGCTTATGATTTCTATTGATACCGTGAGAGATCATATTAAGAAAATATACCGCCTCCTTAATATCAATAGTAAAGCTGAGCTAATTAAAAAATCTTATGAGCAAAAAGCATAAATGCGAGTTGTAAAAAAATAAGCAAGGTATCACCAATGTAACGGTGCTTTAATGTATATTTCATATTATTTAATTCGATAGAAGCGATTTCCCCCTTTAAATATGTCTACCACGGATCTTAATTTCAACATTTACAACATTTTTATTGCTGCGGGTATTATACATGGCCTTATTTTTTCTGTTATTCTTCTTTCCAAAAAAAAGGCTTGGAAAACGTTTAAATTATATCTAGCACTTTCAGTAATTGCTCTTGCTTTTAACAATCTACAATATTGGTTTAGAGATACACTAATTAACCAAGACTTTCCTTTTTTGACAGCTATTTACATTCAGTTTGAATTATTGGTAGGTCCTTTTTTCTTGCTATTTGTGGAGAGCTATTTAGGAAAAAAAGTTCGAAAAGGTCTCATATTACTTGTACTTACACCTTTTATTCTAGGTACGATTTCCCTACCTGTATTTTCTCAAGAGATTTTTAGCCCTGCATTTGCAGATGCATTCAATACCTATTTAGAATATTTTACTATAGGCCTTAATATCTGGTTAGTTTGCTATATTTTTTATGTTATTATTAAATATGAACGTAACCAACGGACAGTACAAACCACAGCAACACTCCAAACGGCCTGGCTCAAACATGTACTCGTATTAACCCTTATCATGTGTGTTTTGTGGTTATGTGCCACACTCTTTCTAAGGCAATTTGTGGAGGCGGCTAGATCTATATCAATGTATGCACACTATTACCCTATATGGATATTAACTTCTCTTATGTTATACTGGGTGGCCTATGCTGCAATATTTAAAGCAAGAATTTTTGATGAGCAACGAGCAATACGGGAGAAAAAATCATCCTATACAATCAAGGAGATGGGTGTTCTAGCGCAACGCGATGTCAAAATCCCGAACGGTGAGCGCAAGAAAAAAACAAACCCTATACTTTATAAAAAATTTGAAGAACTTATGCTTCAAGATGAACTCTATTTAGATCCACAACTATCCTTAGAAGTAGCGTCATCCAAACTCAATATTAGTTCAAATTACCTATCCCAAATTGTTAACAACCATGCAAATTATAGTTTTGCAGATTATGTAAATACACAACGGATTGCCCTAGCAAAACAACTATTGTTAGATCCCGAATTTAGTAGATATACAATTCAGTCTATTGCCTTGGAAACAGGTTTTAACTCTAAGTCAAGTTTTTATAATGCCTTCAAAAAAGTGACCAAAATTACTCCAACGGCCTTCAAAAAAGAAAATTCCTTACGTCCAACATCTTTGACTATTTAAGAAAATAGACTCTCCATCGCAGATTTAGTAAATTATTCACAACGTCATATATCATCACGTTTAACGAGCCAAGGCTAATTTATAATTTTCAAATTTTTTACTTTTAATTCCCAATAACATTGTCCAATATCATTGACTTCTCAATTATTTGAGACTTTAGAAAAGCATTTCGCTTGTACTATTGTATCATCCTTTAAAACAAAGAAGATGACACACTCAATTCAACTCGCGGTTCTTACAGATGATATTTTAACCAAAACCTCTTTGGAGACTTTTCTAGCAGAGAGCCTTACTATAGATATTAGTTTTTTAGCTAAAAATGGAGAGACCTTCGCAAATGCTTTACAGGTAATGCGCAATCCTAAAGTAGATGTTATCTTAGTAGATATTGGAGATAATGGAATTTCGAAACTAGAAGATATTAAGAAGCTGCAAGATCTATTACCGGATGCTAGTATAATTGTTATAAATGCGACTAGTTCTGATGAGCGTATATTTAAAGCACTGCATGCAGGTGTGGTTTCCTGTCTTTCTAAAAGTACTCCCATAACCAAAATTGAAGAAGCCATTACAACAACTTATCAAGGAGGATCCTATATTTCTCCTACGATTGCCCGTCAAGTCCTGAACTTTTTTAGTACAAAAAAAGCTACTCAAAAAACAGCCTTGACTAATAGACAATTACAAATTATAGAAGGAGTAGTTGACGGCTTAAGTTATAAAATGATAGCAGACAAGTTGCTTATCTCCATAGACACCGTTAGACATCATATAAAGACCATTTACAGACAGCTCAACATTAATAGCAAAGCAGAACTTATCAAGAAATCGTACGAGCAAGAATTTCTTGTGGCTTAAGAATTTTTGCATATACTAGCTTTCGCGAAAAAATTAGCCATAGACAAATAGACAAATAGACAAAATATCGAGTGTTTTTTAATACGACTGTTATTCCTTTTTTTTCTTCCCTACCGATATCTTATAGTCATCTACACGTCCATGTATCTTTAGATTTAAATAACGTACTTTTTTAGTGGAATCAAGCTCGATGATATCTTCTTCTTTTTCCTGATTCACTACTTCTCCATCTTTATTTTTTTTACTAAAAAGTTTGTATCTCGCTGCTTTTTTGACAGTCTTCCAAGGTATACTCAGGTAGTATTCTATATTTTGATTGAAATCATGACTACCTGATATGTCCATATGCCCTATCGTAGACTCAATGGTCATGTTGGGTATGGAAATATTCCCATTACGTATATCTATATGATTGCGCAAGGTGTCAAACCTAACGTTTCTTAGATTCCTATCTCCTACATAATCCGAAAGCATTAGCATAGGCTCATAATTTTGCAATTGTCCATTCAAGACCTCAAGATCTATTTTAATTTGAGATTTACTTAAGTCAGGAACGAGATCTGGATATACCTTAATGTTTCCTTCAATTTGAGAAGAAATCAAACCCTTGAGATTTTCAGACACAAGATGATCCTGTCCAAAGTTTTCCATCTTAAATAAGAGCTTGTCAATAGCAACTTTTTCTGTAACTAAATTTGGTTTTAAGTAAATATTTTTCGGATCGCTTCCATTAAAATACCCGGACATCCTAAAATCCCCGCCAGCGGCCTTCATCATAAGGGTGTCTACGTGGATAAAGTGATTCTTTGTGGTGCGCAAATCTGCAATGATGTTTTGAAGATCAATTTTATTATGAATAAAATGATCAACGTTTACATTAAATTTCATATCCGTAAATGGAAGCTCATATAGGTTAAAAGCCTCTTCATGTTTTTTAGAAACCGTACTGTTTAAGGTATCCTCAATATTTGATTTTACCGATGCTAAATCAAAATTGAACAACTGGTCATAATCAATATAATTTGCAGCCAAACCAAGGTAATTATCACGCTTTTTATTTCGTTCATCCTTACCTAGAAAATAGTTCAAGTCTATATCAAAAACGGTACGCCCCATTTTACCCATAAAATTTTCTACGCTAAGTTGATTCTGCTCATAATGAAAGTGTCCTTCAAAATCTTGGAATCTCATGGGATGCAACAGCATCTTAGTATCCAACCTATCAAGATCTATATCTATGGTCTGCAATTTAGATTGATCATAATGTAAACTGGAATTGAGGTGCAAGCTGAGATTTTCGAACTCCTCATGGCGATATTCTTTAGGTACATAATTCTCTCCTCGATACGCAAAAATATCTTCGAGTTGTAACAAATCAGAAGTTAAAGTAATATCAAGCTCTACATTACCATCAAGCTGTTCTTGCATCCAAAATTTATAGTCGTGAATATTGCCATTAAAATGGAAATCAGAATCATCAATAAAGCCTGTAAAATCAACAATGTTTACATCTTCATCTTCAATCAATACATCGGCATGAAAATCATGTATTTTATGTGGATAATGTTTGAGCTGTGCATTCAAACTATCTACAAAAAATTCGCCTTTGGGCAGATATGTAGATTCAGTAAATGCTTTTGCAGAAGAGGTAAAAGATAAACCTAAGCTCAAATTTTTAATTTGTTCATTTACACCTGTTATACCTGTGCTATCTATCTGAGAATACATAGTGATTTCTGCAATATCTATGTTGTTTGATTCTATCTCTAGATGCGCCTTAACAGGTGTATCTGTATGATGTAAAATGGCTGGAAAATCAGACAAAAAACCCGTAAGAGATACATCAGATTTTCCAAAAACCAACTCAAATTGATTAATTACCGCCTCTTTCCCGATCATAGAGACATGGGCGTTAAGATGTTCTAAAGGCGCTGGCAGCTCTTCTGAGGATAAACTTAAATCCTTTACTTTAAGCTCACTGTAATATGCACGATCCAAATTATTAAGTGCTATTTCTGGATGATCAATATCTATAATATCATGAAAATTCATGGCAAGAGAAACGTCTCCGGAGACCTCATTTATTTGGGTAAGATTTAAAAAACCAGCCATAAACTCCAGATTAAAATTAGATGTAATCTCCATATCTACTTCTGGTTCTTGAAAATTAGTCACAACAACCGATCCTAAGAAGTTGCCTTCTTCTAGCTGTGCAGACATATCTTCTATAGCAAATTGCATGGTTCTTATATTACAGTTAGAACCATTAGTGAAGTGTCCTTTGAAACCTAAATCCTTTACACGCTTACCTCTTTTCGTATTTTCAAGAAAAGCCTCATCTGCTCCAAAATGCACATCAATAAAGGGTGCTTGCTCGTATAAAGTAGGCCCCTTTACTATTGCATTAAAGTAGATTTTTCCAGCGTTTTGATAGCGTTCCAGAAGAGGTATTATATCCGAAGGCGCAAAGGCGATAAGCATATCAAAATTAGGTTTAGTTCCTTTGACCGTAAGATCAAGATCTACTTCATTTTTTGTATCTACCGTTCCTGCTAATTTAAAATCACCATGCTCCATCTGGACATCAGAGGGATTAATGATAAGTATACCCGTAGCCTGATCTAGGCTAACATCGGTATCCAGTTTAAAATGTTTGTTATGGATATAGGTAGTGTCGCCGTGATCAATCAAATTCATTGTAAATTCTGTATCTACACTAGAAGATATAAGGTTTCCATCTCTCACAAATCCTCCGCTAGCTTTGTGCACAAAGGTTTCTAAATCTGTCTGGGCCTGTTCATCCAATTTATGAATATCCAAATTGCGTAACTCTATACTATTTAGGTAAATATCCGTAACTGCCTTGTTTGTATTTAATTGATTATCAGAAGTTAGGGCGTTTTGAATATTAAGGGTTCCATCTTTATGAACGATAATATTAAAAAAACCATTTTCTACGAGTAAAGATTTAATAGTATAATTTCCATTAGCAATGTCCCACATATTAAACCCTAGAAATATATCTTCTACATCAATAATTATTGGAGCATTGTCTTTTTTGCTTTCATAAATACGCACGTCATCAATTTTAAAGGAAAGCTCAGGGAAATTTTGGAAGAGCGATAAATGCGTGTCGCCTACAGAAATGAATCCATCAAATTGCGTATTTAAAATAGCAATCTCATTTTGAATAATATCATCTTGATTACTATACACATAAAGCACCAAAGCACTCATTAGTACTATAGGTAGAAGAAATACAAGAGCAATAGCTCTCCACCAGAATTTTCTTTTTTTAAAAAATAGCTTCATCATGGCATTTCATATGCTTATTTAATCCCTCGCATCAGTATAGAGCAACGACCTTGCGAAAAGACACCATTATTCAAGTATTTGTAAAAGCTAAAGTTATTATATTATTGATTTATAATACCCTTTTTAACATTGAATTTGCGACAGTTTGCTTTTAAGTATAGATTGCCTCTTTCATTTATAAGGGCTTATTTATACGAGATACTTTATCGCTTCGTTCTCCAGTTGGGAGTAACTCATATAAGTTCGCTTTCGCGAAAGCTATCGCATAGAACTTTCCATCTCACAAAATTGGACCAAGTACTAATGTATGGGATAAAAAAAGCACGTCTTAAGACGTGCCTTCTTTTATTGGACATTAATTCCCCCAAATTAATAGTCCTGCATTAACTCGATTCGTTTCAATTAATTTTTTAATTTGTAGTTTACCTCATTTAACATTATAATGAATAAAAGCAAATTTACTCTTATCCGCCTCCTAACATTGTTGAAGTTTTCCAGGCATCAAAATGTAATTTAATTACGTCACCATCGTGAGAAAAATCTATAGTGTATGTTTTTCTTTTTTCAGTAAATTTATCCAAATACACTTCCCTAAAATGCTTCCCAAGTTGGTCATCGTCATTACCGCTATCAGCTTCAAGAAACTTCCCTGTCACCTTAAACTTGGCCCCTTTAATACTTTTAGAGGCTTTAATTACAGCAGTACTTTCTCCACTAAGTGATTTGGACTGCCCTTGGTTTATGGTTTGTTTATTTGCTCTATTGATATCATGAGGTGTTTCTTTAACTACATTCTCTCCATATTCTGTAAACTCCGTCTTTATATAGCCGTAAATTTCACTGTCATTGTCTATCTCATCGGCTCTGATTACCTCTATCTTTAAGTTTCCTATTTTATACTCAAAAGCGGCGTCACCAAAAGTATTTCCAAAGAAATCTCCTTCTTTATCAGGTCTAATTACGGCATTATCTACAATATATTTCATAGTAACCATGCGCAAGAGTTCCCGCTTTTTATCTATTTTTTTATCATTTGGCCAGAATATCTTCGTAAGAAATTCATAATTTCCTTGAAGGGTTACTTTTACGGGTGCTGTTTCGTTTTGAAGGTCACGGCTCCAGTCTGAAAAAATGGATTTACCTGAAGATCCTGAGATATACGTTTCGCTTGCAAAATTACTATTGGAAGCACCTGCACTACTTCTTTCATTACTGTTTTGCTGATAACCCGCACCATTCTTATTTTTATCATCATCATCATCATCATCGTCATCATCGTCATCACCCGAATTCTTATTCTTCTTACCCTTCTTTTTACCTTTAGGTGCAGATACGGTTATTTTAAACTCTTCCTCAGACATACGCTGGTCTAAGTAGTACTGCTTAGTAATACGAGTAGACGTAACATATCTACCACCTAATATTGCCTCTGCAACATAATGTGTTCCATATTCATTTATTATGGCCATATACGCTGCTTCTACTTCACGCACTTGGCTAGGTAATGACTTATTTTTTCTAATATTATTTGTAGCAATAATTGGAAAAGAAGCAGGCACAGGAAGCTCATCTACCATCGCCCTAAAATCGTAATTAAGTTGTAAACGCTTTTTTCCTTTTGAAGAAATCCAGAATGGTTTTGAGGTAAGTGTATGGATTAAACGCTCTGTATGCTCTGTAAGGTAAATATGTTGAGACCCTAGACTACTAGAATTCATATCATTATAACTCTTACTAAGACTTCCTCCTCCTTTTGGCGTGTCTGCACCAACTCCAATACCTCTTCCAAATTCTGATTGATAGTCTGAACTTTTTTGCACAAATCGTTGTTTACTTTCCTTGCTACCTCTTTGATTTCCTTTATAGCTAACACCATAAGGTAGTTGATATTTATTTTGAGGTCCTCCTCCCTTATTGTTAATCAAAACCTCAAATACACTCACATTTTTTAATGTACTAGAGATATCTATAGGATCTAGCGTCAAGTAGTCTACTCCTTTACCTAATGCATCTGTTCCTGAAATGGCTAGAAGATTAGAAAAACCAACAGACTCTGCGTTAATGTCATCTACAAAATCTGTAAACTCATCGTCATATTCTCCTCTGTATTTATCTTTAAAAGAGGTGTCAGAATTTCTAACAGCAACATCCTCTTCTTCTTCTTTTTCTTCGTCTTCTGGGATTGCACTCTCATAACCTACATATTTTAGAGAAATACCTGTAATATTTTTATTTGATGAAGTCTTAAAACCATAGAAAGAAGTATTAGAAGGTATACTTATTTCAAAAGGTGAACTTCCTCGTTTACCAAATCTTTGGGACGTCCCAGCATTTGTAATAAATTGGAGATCATGTATAGCAATGCCATAACTCCCATTAGAAGTTCCCTTAACTCCAGTAATACAGACCCCTTCTTCTACTGTAAAGGTTTGCATTCTGCCCTTTTTTGTACCTAAAACTGGTAATTCTTGAAAGTCGCCATTAGTATCTTGTAATACAGTCTGTAAGCCTGTTACCACATAACTTCCCCAAACACGTATTTCGGATACACGGGTACCTGCTGTAACTGCATCTTCACGTATACCATCTTCCTTCCCTGCCATTTTTGTAAAATGTTCTACAAGGTCCTCATCCGACTGTCCAGGCGGGGTTCCCGTTAAGCACCAGTTACTTGTATCTAATCCAGTTTTTTTCGCAGTACCTGTAGCCGCAACGGGCTCATTTGCGGCAGATGTAGTAGTGGGTTGCGATGTAGGCGGTGCCCCAAAACTAGATGGAGGAGTTAAAACAGCAACAGGTGGTGCCCCAAAACTAGACTGTGGTGCAGACATCTGTATAATACCACCTTCAAAAGTCTGAGTAGACATATTTAATTGCTGATATCCATTATTATGAAAAAAGTAGAGATAACCATCTTCCTTATTTATAACTGCATCAATACTGGTCCAATTAGGGTCCCATCCCACAAAATCGGTTATACTATTTATAGCAGTCATCTGTTTGGTGTTTTTATCAAAAATTACATACTGGGTTCCTTTAAAAAACAATAGTTGGCTGTCCACCCATTGACTAGCGGCATCAAAAGTGCCCTTCCAATCTTCTGGCAGTCCCGGAAAAGCCTGCATATACTGCAAGCTAGGACCATTTACATTTAAAAGCAGATATTCTTGCCCCTTAAACAGCATTAAACTGGTCGCATCCCACTTTGCTAGAGCATCTATTTGTTTCCAGGTAGCAGGAAGTTCTCCATAGCCAGATAACTCTGCAGTAAAAGGTTCAGACCCATCCTCTGGATAATAAACAACAGATGTCCCAATCACAAAAGCAGATAGTTGCATATCTGGAATATATGTAGCAGCTGTAAGTTTAGTACTCACATAAGGTGGTAATAACCAATTAGTTTGAGCCTCAACCTGTATCATAAAACTCAATAGTGCACTTAGTATGTAAATAGATGGATTTTTCATAACTCGCTTTTATATGATCTTAACTTATTAAGTTTTTTGCTAGCGTTTTTTAGCTCTTAGGTCTTTTAGGCGACTTACTGCGCGACCGACTTGAAGATTTACTTCTTGATGAGCTTTGGATCTCTATTCTCCCTCTGCTCTTGGCTTGTTCTTTTTTAACCTCTTTTGAAAGTCCTCTTTTTACGGCGTTCTTTTTTGTGATCTTTCGACTATTAACGTTAGCACTAGATGTAATAGAAGAACTCTTAGGAGTCGCTCCATGTTGAGAAAAAGATCCATATTCATCATTTCTCTTTGGAGGTCCCTGTCCATATTGATTATTTCTAACAACTTGGGCATTTGGATTAGGACTATTTTTATTAGTTGTAGTCGAGGTGGTGGTTCTACTGGTATTTTTGCTTTGTTCTTTAAAATTTTGAAAAAGTTCCGAATTAGCCAAAGGGAACTTCTTAGTCTGGGCGGTCAATACTTGTTTAGTAGCTGTTGTATTTTTAGTATTAGCACTAGATGCAGAAGTGGAACTCTTGGGAGTCGAGGTGGTGGTATTAGTATTTGATAATGGATTTAGGTCCCTTTGTGCATTGGGTTGTCTCTGTTGAGTAGTAGATGCCAAATTATTTCTTTTTTTTAACTTTGATGCTAGCTCCGATTGTAAAGCCGAATTATTAGGCGCATTACTTTTTCTATCTTTCCCCGGTTGAGCTGTTAAAATATTAGAGCAAAGC
>CAZXMY010000054.1:0-10689 GCA_964641325.1 uncultured Flavobacteriaceae bacterium
CTACTATTGATACGTTGGATCCTGAGTTTATTGGGAAATCTAAGGTTATAAGAAAATCGTCACTGGCCAAGGGCCATGGTTTTTCAGTAGCAGCTACTGCCGCGGGACAAGGGAATAACGGATATGGTTTTACGGGCATTTGTTCCAATTGCAGTATATATGCGACTACCTATGGAGGTTTTAAGACTTTAGATCAGTTATTAGAATTGTCTCGTTTAGGAGTAAAAGTTATTAATTGTAGCTGGGCCGGAACACGATATTATGAAACTGCCCAAGCAGCTATAGATGAAATGTTCAATAATGGGACACTTATTGTAGCTAGTGCAGGAAATAAACCGTGGTCTGTAAATAAAGGTAAAGTATTGTATTATCCAGCATCTTACGATAAAGTGATTTCGGTATCTACGGTGATGCATCGCTATGAAACCCCAGAAGACCATTTGTTGATTTCTGAAAGAACAGGTAAATTCTATGGAGAAAATATAAAAAACTATATAGCAAGAACTTTTGGATTCAAGGATAATAACCTTAAGGGAAAACAAACGAGTTACCCTGTAAGTACAAAAACATTAAATACGGAGGTTGATATTTTGGCTCCAGGTATAGGTGTGTTTCGTTATGGAGAATATGCTTTGAATAAGAAAGTAGATTATAGTCAGTATGGGCAAACCTCAGGGGTTACACCTTTAGTTACAGGGACTATAGGACTGATGTTTTCCTTATATCCTTGTTTGCCTGTAGAAGAAGTAGAACCTATACTTAAAATAACGTCAACCAATATTGCTTATATAGAAGCAAATAGAGTTTTTGAAGGTAATTATGGTGCAGGAGCGTTAAATACAGGACGTGCCGTACGATTTGTCCATGACCTTTATGACGAGACGCAAACGGTATATGTTGAAAACCAAAACTTTTCCAGATGGGATTTTAAGCTTACCGCGCATGCCAAACAGGTCTATTTGAGAAATCAAAAATTTACAGATAGTAGCACCTTACATATTGAAGCAAAACATCAGATAACACTCGGAGAAAATACTACTTTAAAACCTGATGAACTCGGAGTAATTAGTCTGGAGATTAATGAAGGCTTAGAACAAGCGTGTGATTTGCGCTTACGCGAAAATGGAGAAGACTAATCCTTAAATAGTACGCTGCACAACTTCAAAAACTTGATTGCCATCACACTTTAATGTTTTGGATGGATACTTAAGTAATAAGGCATAATCATGAGTTGCCATTAAAATAGTATTTCCGTTTTTATTAATTTCCTGAAGCACTTCCATCACTTCGACACTCGTTTGAGGATCTAGATTTCCGGTAGGTTCATCGGCGAGGATAAGTTCAGGATCATTAAGTAAAGCACGAGCTATACTCACCCGCTGTTGCTCACCACCTGATAATTGGTAAGGGTACTTAAAACCTTTACTTTTCATACCTACCTTATTAAGCACTTCATCTATTTTTGCATCTATTCTAGTCTTTTCTTTCCAGCCCGTAGCTTTTAAAACAAAAACAAGGTTATCTCTTACCGTTCGATCATTCAATAATTTGAAATCCTGAAAAACAACACCCAGTTTACGTCGTAGAAACGGAATCTGCTTTTCTTTGAGTTTTACTAAATCAAAACCAACAATTTCTCCCTCACCTTCCTGTAAGGGAATATCGCCGTATAAGGTCTTCATAAAACTACTCTTACCAGATCCTGTTTTTCCTATAAGATATAAGAAGTCGCCTTGATTTACGGTAACATTTACATCCGAGAGAATTAGATTTTCTCTTTGAAATATAGATGCGTTTTTAAGTTTGAGTACAGCTTGTTCTGACATAAAAAATAATTCTAAGAGTATGCAATGTATAAAGATACTTTGGATTAGAGAAGTCCTATCCTAAGAACGTAGTTATTCTATAAATTATATCTAAATGAAATCCAGTAATTTTTATTAATACAGGTTTTTGTAGATATCATTCTTAAAATCAAAAAATAACTTGCATCCATAAACTTTTAACCTGTTTAATTATGAAAAAATTAGTATGTATTTTAAGTATTTTTTGCCTGCTTGTTTCAAGCAATCTTGCAGCTCAAAACTGTAATCAAGGAAAAAAATTAGCCGAAAAAACATGGGAGCAATGGGGGCCTTGGAAACCAAATATTAGCTTGACACCCTTTAAAGGATCTGTAAAAAAAATAAAAAGAGCTTGGAATGCAATTGCGAGTAATGGAGGTGCTACAATTGGGCCTCGCTTTCTGGAAATGGATGGAGGGAATGAACAAGGCACTGTGCAGGGACAAACCAAACGCACTTTTACAACCCCTCCTTCTTTTGAAGACGAAATCACTATTACTATCAATAAATATGACGGTAAAGCAAGAACAGGAGTAGTAATCTGTGCTCATGGTAGAGATGGTGTAACACGACAACTCAAGTCTTATGAATTTCCTAATGATCGTAATGGTAAGGTAAAGACTTTTAAGCTAACAGGAGTGCGTGGTAAAATTATAAGCGTTGCTATGAGCAACAAATCTGTTGGTAATAAATTTAAGTATAGAATTAACGCCAAATAATCAAAGAAATATGAAAAGTTATATCACTATAGGATTAATACTACTATTCGTAGGTACTTCTATTGCTCAAAAACGATTAAAGCCACCAAAAAATCAAACTAATATAGAGAGTGTAGATCACTTTATAAATTCTGCATTTAACATTTACAATACCGTATACGATTTTCAATATGGGGAAGATACTACTACATCAAATATAGTAGAACAAGAACCCAATTCGCAACTTTTGCAAACAGCACATAATAATGATGTTAACAGTGAGGATGCTCATCCAGAGACAGAAGAACCCAAAGATGAATTTGAAATCCTGGAACAGAATATTATGAATATGATAGATCAGGTACCTGATATGATTGAAGAAATAGAAAAACAATCCGTTGCAAAGCAAGTACGAGCTACCTTAAATCTAAATAAAGCCGTAAAAGCCTTACGACAATCCGGTAAGATGATTAAAACAGCTATAAAAGGAGAATAGGGTAAAACCTGATTTTTCCAATTAAAATTAAAATTCATTCAACTTAAATTATTAATTATGAAAAAAATCATGCTATTAATTGCAGTAGTTGTGGGTATAAATACTCTCACTGCACAAAACTTTTTACCCATCCCTGAAGGAGAGGGGTGTGGGCAACCTTTTTGTCCACCAGTATTATCATTTAGTCAATCAACTTTAGATGGGATAGATGAACTAGGAGGTATTCTTGAAAATGAAGACTGTGAGGGTAGTAATGCTCCTTGGGGGTGTTTAGCAGCAAAATGGTTAGCAGATCAATTACCCTGTATGTATCATTCATCGACTCCTCAAGGAAGCCTGTGTGGAAAAGATGATAAACCTGATAAACCTGATGAAACTCAGCCAGATTCGCCCGATGAAGCTCAACCCGATAAGCCTAATCCTGATAATCCTGCGCCGCAGGAACCAAACCCCGATGCACCGCCACAAAACCCTCCTAAACCAGATGAAGATACACCACAAGGAGAAACATTATATATCAATCCTTCGACAACGCCATTAGGATGGTCTTGGGGAGCAAGTCAATCTGGTACAATTAAGGAGTCATTTGTGCAATGGGTATCAAAATTAAAAAACGGTAGTCTAATTGCTAAGGGTAAATATGGGTATACCTTGACCAAGCATTCTGCCTATTACAAAGACAAGAAGAAGAAAGATGTCATTTTGATTATGATCTTAAAGAACAGGAAAGGTCAAATTATAGGAAATCCATCATTAATTACATCAGATAAACAACTTACTATGGTAGATCTTGCTGCTAAGAGTAAAAAGTGGCCCTTAAAATAAGTGCCTTAATTATTATTACTTTTCAAACCCTCAACATTTAATGTTGAGGGTTTATTTTTTAAATAAAAGTTTTGTTTATGCCGCAAAGTTAATGTTGACTGTAGTTCCTATACCAGGTTGGGAATCCCAAAGTATTCTGCCGTTAAGATAAGCAACACGACTTTCTATACTTTCTAGTCCCAATCCTTTTTTGACTTTAGCTTGTGCTAGTTCAAATCCTTTACCATCATCTTCAACGGTTAATTGTATCATATTCTCGTGAGTATATAATTGTATAAAAACAGTAGATGCTTGTGCGTGCTTTTTAATATTATTGATTAATTCTTGCACTAATCTATAGATCATAATTTCTTGTGTCGGATCAAGTTTGGGAAGTTCATTAACCTCCAGAGTAACCTCATATTTTTCGGATTCAAGTCGTTCGGCAATATCGGCAATAGCATCTTTAAGACCTGCTATAGTAAGCGCATGTGGCATCATGTTATGAGAGATACGTCTTACTTCACTTGCTGCCTGATCTATTAAAGTGGTTGTCTTGGTGACTTTTTCATTTTTAATGTCTTGGCTTTGTGAAGCTTGAAAATAAGATTTTACAGAACTTAATAATCCACCTAGACTATCATGAAGATCTTGAGCAATACGGGTGCGTTCTTGTTCCTGTCCAGCAATCATGCTATTCATAGCTGTAATCTTATTTGCTTGTTGCAAACGGGCTTTTTCCTGCGCTGCGAGATTGCGTTGGTAATGTAGACGTTTTCTAAAGAAAAAGAAGAGTAATAGTGCAAAAACTCCTAAAATCCCGATACCCATATAGGCGAGATTACGTTGTCTATTTTTTTTATCAAGGAGCAGTTGTTTTTGAGCTTGTTTTTTGTCAAACTCGTATTGTAAACCTAATTGTGTAGTTTTTCGGATATTCTTCTCGTTAAAAATAGAATCTTTAAGTTGGGAATATGATTTGTAATTAATGAGTGAAGCTTTATAATGTCCTAGTTCTTGTTCAACTTGATATAAGCAATCACAGGATCTAATTTTGGTCTCACTATCTTGTATGTTAAATGCAATTTTTTTTGATAATGAACAATCTTTTCTTGCTGCCTCTAATTTTTGTTGCTTTAAGAAAATAAATCCGCGTTCAGCTAGCGCTACCATATTAAGGTGTTCACTTTTTTGAGTAATAGCTTGTTTTATTACGATGTTAAATTGATTTAAAGCCAGTTCAAGACTGTCATTAGCCGCGTATGCCTTACCAATATGGTATTCAGACATGGTTATAAAACGCATAGGTAATTGTGCCTCTATTTTTAATTGTTTGGCCTTTTTTGATACCAATAAAGACTCATTATAGCGTTTCATTTTATATAGTAATTCGCCTTTATTACTTAAGATAATCGCACTATTTGCTTGATCTTTTAATTGATGAACAGCTGTATTAAAACCAATATCGTAATACTTTAGTGCTTGCTTATAATCATCAATCTTTAAATATAAATTGGCAAGAGCATTGGAGGATACAAGTAAGCGTCCAGTTCTTTTTCGTTTATCTTCTTTAACTAGTGAGGTAGTATCGACTGCTTCTAGAAGTCTACGGGCTTCTAGATGCAAATCAATAGCTTCAATGACATCTCCGTTTTTAGATTTTACACCACCCAAAGTCATTTTGATAGAAGAATGCAGCATAGGGTTATTGAAATTTCCTAAATAGCTTTCAGCTTGTTGTAAGGATTCAAGAGATGCATCCAGTTTGGAGTTGTAGTAATTATAATTACCTAAAGAATAATACACATTAGCTAGTAACAATTTGTCATCTACTGACGCCGCAAGCTGCATAGCTTCATCTATATATACATGCGAATCATCTGTATAACGAAGTTTTGCACTTTTTCTTAAAAGCCCCATTACCTTTTTATCGATACTGAGATTAGCGTTTAAAATAGAATCAATAGACTTTTGATATATTTCTTGACTTACACAACAAAAAGGACTAACTAAATAGACAAAACTAAGTAAGATAGTCTTTCTCATAACAATATTGATTAAGTTAGGATTTCAAGCTAATTGTAACTTAAGGCAATGTACTGGCAACAAGACTTCAAAACCTCTATGAATTCATAGATTTTTTTCTTCTCCATTAATTGATAGAGCCTTTTTCTCGCCTCTCGTGGTAGCTTGCAGCATAATTTAAAACAAATCATATTATGAAAACTAAATCACTATTCTCATTTATTTTAATTTTTAGCACCATAATCTGTACAGCTCAGGTTAAGAAAGTGAGCTCAAAAACTTCAGTAAAAAAAACCACAGCTAGTAATGCAAGCGTGCGGTCCAATTGTCCAATTTATTTAGATGACCGCACAGGTACGGTTTATGCCGCGGGTCCAGCAAATATGTATGTAACGCCTGCAACAAATGAAATTGATGTAACCATTAATAAAACAGATGGTAAAGCTAGGACTACTGTTAATATTTATGCCAATAATGCTTTTAAAGATCGCATCATTTTTGAGAATGGGAGAGATACCCCATCAAAGTCTAAAACAATAACTGGAGTTGCAAATAAACAGGTTAGAGTAGAAATAGTAAATGGCTCTGTAGCTAATACATTTAAATATCGAGCTACTATTGCAGGAGAACACTTTAGTTTGATGCCTGATCGTGAACGAGCAGAAGGAAAATTAAGCGTAGGCCAAACAAAACGTACTATTACAACAACTCAAGGGTCTTGCACAGGAAAAACCCGTGTCGTGGTCAATAGAACTAGCGGTAATGCCAGAGGGACTATACGCATTTGGGAACAAAGAGGTAATACCTGGAGTCAAATAAAGAGTGTAACTATGGAAAATTCGACTGCAGACAGCAAGAAAATTTTTGACCTCAATACCGGTAGGAAATTAAAAATTGAAGTAAAAAATATTTCAGTCGGTAATCAACTAGGGTATACAATTAACGCGATAGCTAGAAAATAAACATAATCATATTAGTCTAAATTATTTATCCATTCTTTAAGGAATTTTAAATCTAAATAGATGAAACTAGCTATAAACCAAATGTTGCAGGTAGATGAACTAAAAAAGGAGTTACAAACCAACTTCCCAGACTATAAAGTGGGTCATGCACCATTAAATAAAAAAACCATACGCATAACTAATGGGATGAGT
Source organism: uncultured Flavobacteriaceae bacterium (assembly GCA_964641325.1). Classification (GTDB taxonomy): domain Bacteria; phylum Bacteroidota; class Bacteroidia; order Flavobacteriales; family Flavobacteriaceae; genus Dokdonia. Next base: position 7,022 of record CAZXMY010000054.1, read on the forward strand.
CAAGTGATTGTAGGACAAGTAAAGAATCAACAACTTATTTGTGTAGGTAATATCAATATGACAGATATCCGTTTCCTGATACCTTTTGTCATTGGTATAGCATTATTCTTTATCACAGGTTTGGTATTCATGTTCATCATGATGCAAGTCAAAAAGAAAGAATACAAGGCTATGGAAGCAGAAATAGGAACCTATCTACAAGCAACAATACCTAACTAAAAACCCTTAACATGAAAAAACAACTCTTTTATTTATTAGCCCCTTTGCTTATTGCCTGTAGTGGCTCAGAAACTGAAGAAAAAGCCGCTCAAGCTGTAGGTGAAAACTATGATACGCTAGCATTATTTAGTAAAGAATTTATCTCCGAAGATGGAGAAGGAAAACCTATCTATTATTTGGAAGTCACCCCAACAAAAGATTTGGATACTTCAAATATAGCGATGGTAGCCTCTAATATGGGATTGATTATTTATGAAAACTTATCTGCAGAAGAACGCAAAGAGTATGATCGTTACCAGATTGTTACTACAGTAAAGGATCAAGCTTTTTCCCAAGCCTATGGCTTTAATGAGAAAATAGAATTGGGACTAGCAAAAGCAAAAATTTTTGATGACTTCTCTCAACATATTATTAATGAGGCTTATGCAGAAGCAGATAATCTGGTAATTCCTAAAAATAGAGGTGAAGATCATGGTGAGGTTTTAAAAAAATATCTGCAACACGCCATAAGTCAACATGGTAAGATTTCCTATTTTAGGCGTACAGGCTATGGTCAAAATGAAGCAGAAACGATGATTCTTATAAATGGATATTTTGCATTTGATTCAGGGTATACTCTACATTATTATATAGGTGCCTCAAAAGAAAAAGAAGAATCCTTAATGATAGGATATGAATTTCTATAACTAGAATATTAACATATTCACTATATTAAATGACATATTATTTTTAGAAACAAATCAAAGACTGTTTTATGGTAATTTCCTTTAGGAAAGTGTTGATAGTCCTGTACCTACTTCTTGTTGGTACAGGATGTCTTTATAGTCAGGTAGGATTTGAAAAAGAGGTAGATAGTTTGCTTATAGCTGCAAAAAGTGATACTACCCATATAACCTATGAAAGTTTGGGTAACCTTGTGGCAAGAGCATCAGAAAAAGATGGGCAAACTATCTTTGATTATGCTATAAATCAAGATAGCACAGTATTTTCACGCTTTTTTTTATACGATGGTTTAAGCCGTAATCTAAGTAGGGGAGGTCGAGTAGATGATGCCTTGCAATACCGTTACAACCAATTAAAACTTACCCAAAAAGAAGCGTTAGAAGAGTTACAGCTAAGGGCGCATATTAGCATTGCAAATGCCTATAATTTCAAAAACCAACTAGACAGTGCTACCTATCATCTTAATAGTGCAGAAGGTCTTGCACATGGAGTTAATGAAGGTTGGTTGTGGAGTATATATTATAACAGAGCTTTGGTTCAAGGTTCTTTAGGTAATCTAAATGAAGCAGCCTACTATTATAGATTAATGTGGGATAAAATAAAAGACGTATCAAATCCTAAACAAAGAGGTTTTACACTTTGGGTAGTTACGAGCTTTTTTACAAGTGTAGATCAATTTCCAAAAGAACAGGCAAAGTTCCTAGATTTACTCTCTGCACACTATGATAAAAAAGAAGTAAATGTACCTCCGGGTCATATAGATGTAAAAGATCTTTTTAAAGAAGAAACAGCAATTGAAAATTTAGGCAAATACACTCGGCTTGTAGCAATAAGTGATAGTCTAAATCTTATCAATTCTTATTATTATAATACGAAAGTTCTCAGTCAAATTTTAACTAAATTAAATCGTTACGATGAAGCTACAGGCTATCTGAAGAAAGCAGAAAAAAAACTAGAAAAACTTGATAAAGCTGTTGAATTAATTGAAACCTATAAGCAATTAGGACGTAATTATGAGGCTGCACAAGACTATAAAAATGCGCTTGCGATTAAGAAAAAAGAATTTTATGTACGTGATAGTGCTATCTCTGAACAAGTGCGTAAAAATGTCTCAGAACTCGAAGTAAAATATGAAACCGAAAAGAAAGACCGTCGAATTGCAGAACAAAAACTGGATATAGAAAAAGAACAAAGTTACAAAAGGCAGCTAGGATTAGGAATAACGACTATTGCTATATTAGCACTATTAGTAGGACTCTTTTTTGTGAGAAGATTGCGATACCAGAAAACTATAGCTGCACAAAAAGAGAAGATTCATCAAAAAGAATTCAAAGAATTACTACAAGAAAATAAACTGTTGGCACTCAGCAGTATGATTGAAGGACAAGAAACAGAACGTTTGCGTATTGCTCAAGATCTTCATGACAGTCTAGGCGGATTATTAAGCACGGTTAAAACCCATTTTTCAATCATTCAAAGTGAAATACAACAACTAGAAAGCCTTGATATAACCAGCATTACCAATAAACTTATAGATGAAGCTTGTGGAGAAGTACGCCGTATATCCCACAATATGCTTCCACAAAGCCTCTCTATATCAGGATTACAAGGCGCCGTAGAAGATATCGCCGAGCAATTAGAAGCCCAAAATTATGAGGTAACCCTCCAGATTGATGGACTTAAAAAATCTGAAAATACAGCAAGAGATGCAGCTATTTATAGACTCATACAGGAACTCGTTTCCAATATGCGTAAACATGCCCAAGCAAGTTCAATTTTAATACAAATCTTTGGCAATGAGGAGTTGCTTAGTATAACCATAGAAGATAATGGTTTAGGTTTTGATTATGAAAAGGCAATTGCAAAAGACGGCTTAGGATTAAAGAGTATTAACAGTAGAGTTGCTTACCTTGATGGTACAATAGACTGGGATTCTAGGTTAGATGCAGGGACAAGTATTAATATAACCATTCCACAAAAATGATAAACGTATACATTGTAGATGACCATAAAATGGTTATTGAAGGCTTAAAATTATTGTTGGAACCTTACGGCGAAATTAACTACTTAGGTTGTTCCCATTCTGGTGATGAAGTATTAACAAAGGAATGGGATCAAGTTCCAGATGTTATATTATTAGACATCAATATGCCAGGAACAAATGGGATAGATACCTGTGCAGGCCTACTCAAAAAATTACCAGATCTTAAAATTATCGCGATCACCATGCACAAAGAAAGTAGCCTTATTAAATTGATGCTTAGTAAAGGAGCAAAAGGCTATGTACTTAAAAATGCTACGAGTGAAGAGCTAGTTACTGCTATTAAAACAGTGTATGATGGTAAAATGTATTTAGACGATACCGCAAACGAGATTGTCATAAATACTATGACAAACTCCAATAAAAAAAAGAATCAACAGCAAAGTCCCTTTCCCAAATTATCTAGAAGAGAAAAAGAAGTCTTACAGTTAATATTGAACGAGCACACTACCCAAGAAATTGCAGATAAGCTCTTTATAAGTTTTGGCACTGTTGAAACCCATCGCCGCAATATGCTTATCAAAACGGGTACTCGCAATACTGCTGGTCTTGTACGTGTTGCTTTAGAATATGAATTGCATAAATAAACCTACTCCATTCTGTTGTGTCTACAGCTTAGTCTATATTTTTGTTCTCTATGGATTTATAGAAGTTTTTGTAAAACACCCATATTATCTTGCACTCG
>CAZXMY010000055.1:0-10565 GCA_964641325.1 uncultured Flavobacteriaceae bacterium
AAGATCGTTTTCAAGACCAGATTGTTCCTATAGATGTTGAGCAAACGTATATAGATGCAAACGGTAAAAAAGCAACTAAAACGTATACTGTAAATAAAGATGAAGGTCCTCGTAAAGGAACTAACAAAGAGGCACTTGCAAAGCTTAGAGCTGTTTTTGCTCAAGGCGGAAGTGTAACCGCTGGTAATTCTTCTCAAATGAGTGATGGTGCTGCTTTTGTGATGGTTATGAGTGAAGACATGGTAAAAGAATTAGGTATAGATCCTATAGCGCGTATGGTAAACTATGCAGCAGCAGGGGTACCTCCACGTATTATGGGTATTGGTCCTGTAGCAGCTATTCCTAAAGCATTAAAACAAGCTGGATTACAACAAAACGACATTGATCTTATAGAGCTTAATGAGGCCTTCGCTTCACAATCTCTTGCTGTAATTAGAGAGTTAGATCTTAATCCAGATATCATTAATGTAAATGGAGGAGCAATTGCATTAGGTCACCCACTAGGTTGTACCGGAGGAAAACTATCGGTGCAATTATTTGATGAAATGCGCAAGCGAGAAATGCAGGGAAAATACGGAATGGTTACCATGTGTGTAGGAACCGGACAAGGAGCAGCAGGAATATTTGAGTTTTTGAATTAAGAATCTAGAACGCTGCGCTATTAGATGCTAGATCGTTGCGCTGCTAGACAAATAATTAGAAAGTCTAGTTTCTAGGATCTAGGTTCAATCAATCCAATAAAATAAAACAGAAAAAAGAATAACAAAGAACATTTTCGCGAAAGCGTAAAACATATAAATCAAAGAACATGGCAACAGAAAAAGATATCCTAAGAGGTGGTCAGTTTATCGTAAAAGAAACGGCTTGTGAAGACGTATTTACTATGGAAGACCTTAATGAAGAGCAACGAATGATGCGCGATAGTACAAAAGAGTTTGTAGATCGTGATTTATGGGCACATTGGGAACGTTTTGAGGCAAAAGATTATGCTTACACAGAAGAAACGATGCGTAAAGCTGGAGAGCTAGGTTTACTAGGTGTAGCCGTTCCAGAAAAGTACGAAGGTCTTGGGATGGGCTTTGTAAGTACGATGCTAGTTTGTGACTATATTTCTGGTGCGACGGGTTCTTTTAGTACTGCTTTTGGAGCGCACACAGGAATTGGTACAATGCCTATTACTTTATACGGGAATGAAGAGCAGAAAATGAAATATGTTCCTAAACTTGCCTCTGGAGAGTGGTTTGGAGCCTATTGTCTAACAGAACCTGGTGCGGGATCTGATGCCAACTCAGGAAAAACAAAAGCGGTATTATCTGATGATGGAAAAACGTATAAGATATCTGGGCAGAAAATGTGGATTTCTAATGCAGGTTTTTGTAACGTCTTTATTGTTTTTGCGCGTATAGAGGATGATAAGAATATTACTGGATTTATTGTAGAAAATGATCCTTCTAACGGAATTACTCTAGGTGATGAAGAAAAGAAACTAGGCATACACTCCTCTTCTACCCGTCAGGTATTCTTTAGTGATACGGTTGTACCGGTAGAAAATATGCTTTCTGAGCGTGGTAATGGTTTTAAGATTGCTATGAATGCGCTTAATGTAGGACGTATCAAACTAGCAGCTGCTTGTCTTGAGGCGCAGCGTCGTGTGATAAATGAAGCTACGACCTACGCAAAGGAACGTGTGCAGTTTAAGACACCTATTGTAAATTTTGGCGCTATTAAGCAAAAATTAGCCCTTATGGCGACTAACGTATATGTAGATGAAAGCGCGTGCTACAGAGCTGCAAAAAATATTGAAGACCGCATCGCAATGCGCGCGGCAGATGGAAATACGCATCAGGAAGCAGAGCTTAAAGGTGTTGAGGAGTATGCTATAGAGTGTTCTATCCTTAAAGTAGCCGTTTCTGAAGATGTGCAGAATACTACAGATGAAGGTATTCAGATTTTTGGAGGTATGGGCTTCTCTGCAGACACTCCTATGGAAAGCGCCTGGCGTGATGCTCGAATATCGCGTATTTACGAGGGTACCAATGAGATTAATCGTATGCTCTCCGTAGGAATGATGGTCAAGAAGGCTATGAAAGGTCACGTAGATTTTATGGGTCCTGCAATGGCCGTAAAAGATGAGCTTATGGGAATCCCTTCTTTTGAAACACCGGATTATTCTGAGACCCTTTCTGAAGAAAAAGCATTAATAAAAAGTCTTAAGAAAGTCTTTTTAATGGTAGCCGGTGCTGCTGCTCAAGAATATGGTACAGAGCTAGAACAACACCAGCAGTTATTGATGTGTGCGGCAGATATTTTGATAGAAATCTATATGTCGGAAAGTGCGATACTGCGTACTGAGAAAAACGCAAAGCGTGACGGTGTAGAGAGCCAAGCAACTCAGATTGCCATGACACAATTGTATTTATTTAATGCAGTAGATATTATTCAAACCAAGGCTAAAGAGGCGATCGTATCTTTTGCCGAAGGTGACGAACAACGCATGATGCTTATGGGGCTTAAACGTTTTACTAAGTACACAAACCAACCTAACATTATAGGATTACGTAATCAGATTGCAGCAGATATTGAAGAAAATGGCAAATACCGTTTTGACGGATAATGCCGCGAATCCCTTTTTATTGATTTTTCAATATTGTAAAAACCATCTCAGTTTCCTGAGATGGTTTTTTTATTTTTTATACCCGGTTATAGCCTATAAGAACAGTCCTTTTTATGCGAGGCATCTATCGTTTCAATAAAAATTTCCTTTAGCCTTTCATAACATCAGAGGACTTTGTATTTTTAGATTTCTGGTTACAGGAGTCGATAACGCTTTAGTAAAAGCCTTTTTCTCAGCATAACATTTTTAAATATGGATACAATTTTATCATTTTTAGGTCAAGTCCCTTGGTGGGTTTATGTTCTTATAGTGTTGGCCATTATAGCGATTCGAGATATCTTACAACCTAGACATACGATAAGTCATAACTTTCCTATTGTAGGGCATATTAGATATATGCTAGAAAGTATTGGACCCGAGCTACGGCAATATCTCGTAGCTAATAACCGCGAGGAACTCCCATTTAATAGAATTGAACGCGGTTGGGTATATGCTTCGGCTAAAAATGAGAATAATTACGAAGGCTTTGGTACAGATCGTGACATTTATGCACAACAACATCTTTTTGTAAATAATGCTATGATGCCTTACAAGATTGATGAAGATCATCCCAACAAAAAAGATAAGACGTTTTTACCCTCTGCAAAGGTTATTGGCGCTTATAACAAACGCCGCAAACCGTATCGTCCTGCATCTGTAATTAATGTAAGTGCTATGAGTTTTGGTTCCTTAAGTGCCAAGGCAATAGAGTCTCTTAATAAAGGAGTGAAAATTGCAGGCGCCTATCATAATACGGGAGAAGGAGGATTATCTCCTTACCATAGTTATGGTGGTGATGTGGTATTTCATTTTGGAACAGGCTATTTTGGTGTTCGCTCCGAAGATGGTGGTTTCTCTTTGGAAAAGATGGTGAAAATAGTCGAAGAAAACCCCTTTGTAAGAGCTATAGAAATAAAACTCTCTCAAGGTGCAAAACCTGGAAAAGGAGGTGTCCTTCCAGGAGCCAAAATAACACCAGAAATTGCTAAAATACGCGGTGTAGAAGAAGGAAAGACCGTGCTCTCACCTCCTACTCACAAAGCATTTTCTAATGTAACCGAGCTTTTAGAATTAATAGAAAAAATTGCAGAAGCGACAGGGTTGCCTGTAGGTGTTAAAGCCGCTATTGGAAAATTAGACCAATGGGAGGAACTCGCCGACTTAATGCTAAGTACAGGTAAAGGACCTGATTTTATTACTGTAGATGGTGGTGAAGGTGGTACAGGAGCAGCACCACCAAGTTTTGCAGATCACGTATCACTACCGTGGGTATATGGTTTTGGAGAATTATATAAATTATTTCAAAAGAAAGGCCTTACCGAACGTTTAGTATTTATTGGTAGTGGTAAACTTGGTTTTCCTGCTAAAGCAGCGATGGCATTTGCCATGGGAGTAGATGTAATAAATGTTGCGAGAGAAGCTATGATGAGTATAGGGTGTATACAGGCTCAAATTTGTCATACCAATAAATGTCCCGCCGGTATTGCTACCCAGAAAAAATGGTTGCAAAATGGAATTAATGTTCCACTAAAATCAGAGCGACTCGCTCAATATTTTAAAACCTTTAAAAAAGAGCTTATCGAAGTTACACACGCTGCTGGTTATGAGCATCCTTGCCAGTTTACGATGAATGATATTCAGGTGAACACAGAAAGTACAGATGTATCAAAACTATTAAGTGCTACATATAAATACCAGAAAACACCTGTCCCTTTCATTAGTATGCAGGATTTATGTGACTGCACGCACCTTGGTGGCGGCGACTATAAAGATAAAGTTGTAGCTAAAGCATAAAATATTCTTATCATAATCTCGTTTTGAGCCTATCGAATTTTAATACTCTTTACATTCCAAATCACTACGCATGAACGACCAAATTATACTCATCCTACTTGGATTTATACCTGCGATTATTGTAGGCGCAGTAGCTTTTTATTTTTTTAAAGAATATACTAAAAGTGAAGACGGCAGAAGACGTTTTCTAATACATAAAGAGAATCAAAAAACGTCCTTACCGCTGCGCTTACAGGCGTATGAACGTTTATCGCTTTTTCTAGAGCGCATCTCACCAGGAAGTCTATTGACTCGAGTAAAACCATACAGTGATGACAAAGAGGCTTACGAAAAACTCCTTCTCCAAACCATAGAACAAGAATATGAACATAACCTCACGCAACAAATCTATGTCACAAGTGAGTGTTGGAATGTCATACGTACGGCAAAAAATGCAACGATTTCTATCATTAGAAAAACCAATATGAGTGATAAAACCCATAACAGTGACAAGCTGCGAGAAACTATACTTACGGACCTAATGGACAATCAAGCCCCTAGCGATGCCGCCTTGGCTTTTTTAAAGAATGAAGTAAGTGAAGTTATGGATGTTTAACCTACTGTAGCTAAATACGCCTTTTCTTTTTCTGAAAGATCTGGTTTTATTTTATCTAATAGCTCTTTGTTTTGAGGTTCCTTCAAAACTTCTTTTAATAGACTTCTTGCGCTTTCGCGAAAGCGCCATGTATGGTGCACACAAGCCTCGATAAGATTGCGTAAACTTACGGCTTCAAACGACCGAATCTGAAAAAGGTATCTAAAGGCATTTTCACGTAAATTAAACCCTTGAGAAGGATCTGTATATCCGATAAGCTCTTGATAGCGCTCATTAGCCGTTTCTGGCTTATAATCTGGTGTCGCAAGGCTTAAAGTAAGCCATAAGGTGCGGATATTTCCATCTGAAAAACCTTTTTGCCCGTCCATTTCATCAAGAAGTGTTATCATTTCCTTTATAGCGCCAATTTCTCGCAATCCAGCCCAACGTTGCAGTAATACTGTCTCTCTAGTACTGTAGCTTTTCTCTTTAACAAGAGATTGTAAGGCTTCTAGTCCGAAAGCTTCTGTATTAGAAATGGACTGTGCCAATGCCTGTTTCATAAATACATTATTTCCCAGAAATACAGCGGTATATAATTGTTTAACACCAGCCGTTAAAGGCTCTCCTGCTAATTGATACACCGCTTCTTGTCCTAAATAATCATTATCAGAACCTATAGCTTCTTGCAAGGCACTTGCCTTCTGCTCAAAAGGATAAGGACGTAAGGCTTGTAACTCAAAATACTGCTTTATAAAATCACTTTTAGTGAGCGATTGTAAAGCGTCCTCAGCCTGAAAAGCCGATTGATATAACCATTGTTGAGAATACTCTTCTAAATTTTTTGGAGTTACCGCTTGCACTTCCTTCATAAAATCCTCTGTGGCGACATTTTGATAAGCATATTTTAAAAGATACGATCGTACTGCTTTTGTAAAAGCCTCCTCTCCTACTAATTCACGCAATATATGAACAGCCCAAGCTCCTTTTTGATAATAGGTAAGACTACTACCACCTTTTGCAACGAGTTTTTGTCCTTTGCCCGCATCGCTTAATTCTCGCAATTGCTCTGCACTCTCATAGAGTTTGAAATAAAAATAGTCATCCCCAAAAATCTCTCGCTCTGCTAGTAATGCATAATAAGTCGCAAAACCTTCGTGTAGCCAGTGATGATCACTCTTGGTCTCTGTAACCATATCTCCAAACCACTGGTGAGCTAGCTCATGGGCATTTACATTTACATAATTTCTATCTACAAAACCTATGTCATCTACCATAAAACTGTCTGAAAAAATCGTACAACTTGCATTTTCCATACCTGCATACAAAAAGTCTTTTACAGGTACTTGTTTGTACACCTGCCAGGGAAACGGCACTCCTATCTCCTGCTCTAAGTAATCAAAGATTTGTTTACTGTGCCTGTAGGTAGGCTCTACTTTAAGAGAGTCCTTGGGATAGTAATAGTATTCTAAGGGCACACCAGACGAAGATATTTCTTTTTTGACAGCATAATCACCTATAACAAGTGCCACGAGATAACTAGAAATAGGTTCTTTCATGCCAAAATTATAATCCACTACTCCATAATCTTTATATATTTCAGTATTCACACCATTTGTAATGAACACCTTTCCCGCCCTATCTGTAAAGTGAATATCGAACTCAATCTTATCATTCATATCATCCAGACTAGGCAGCCAGTGTGATGTATACTTGCCTTGGCCTTGTGTCCAGATTTGTGGACTGCCTTGATTATCGACAAAGTAAAGGGTTTGCTTGGGAGAAACCTCATAGTCAAAAACCGCGGTGTACTTCGTATCTTCTTTAAAGTCGCCTGTAAAAATGATTTCAGTTGCTGTGGCTTCAATTTGAAAACCTTCGGTTTTATCAACTATTTTCATATTCTTAGCGTCTAGCGCTACCTGATGGGTAGTTTGTAAAGGGGAGAATTCTACCTTGAGTTTACCATAAATAGATCGGGTATCAAATTCTGGCGTAAGCTTGGCTTCTATGCGTTGAATATCAACAACAGCCGTTTGCGGAGAAATTTCTTGGCTGTTTGCTTTCGCGAAGGCAAAACACAACCATAAAACAAGCATTCTTTTCATAGGATTTAAAAATAGCAACTTTCTAGCCAAAATATAACTTCTTTACCCTTTTTATAAGATTACTGTCTTCGCGCTAATTCATTAAATTAGCCCTAATGAATCCTAACTTCCTACAGACACCCATAGATTACCTGAAAGGCGTAGGGCCTAACCGCGCAGACTTGTTGCGTTCTGAGCTTGAGATTCATACCTATCAGGATCTTATGCATCTGTTTCCTAATCGATATCTTGATCGCACACGCTATTACACCATTAAGGAGCTCGAACGCAATAGTGCAGAAGTACAGCTTAAAGGAAAAATTACTTCGCTTAAGATGATTGAAGGGAAAGGCCGCAGGCTAGTTGCGACTTTTAAGGATGATGATGGGATGATGGAGTTGGTATGGTTCAGAGGACATAAATGGATTAAAGAGAGTATAAAGCTCAATACCGTTTATGTTGTGTTTGGGAAAACCAATTACTACAATGGTAAATTCTCTATGCCGCATCCAGAAATGGAATTGCTCTCAGAACACGAAAGCAAATTGCGAAGCACCATGCAACCCGTATATCCCAGTACCGAAAAATTGAGCAATAAGGGTATTACCAATCGAGTTGTCAATCAGCTTATGCAAACCCTATTTATAGAGGTAAAAAATGATCTTTTTGAGAGCCTTTCAAAACCCATTATTGACGATCTTAAATTAATGCCTAAAAAGGAGGCGATTTTTAACATTCATTTTCCGCAATCTCAAGGGGATTTAGCAAGGGCACAATACCGTCTTAAATTTGAAGAATTATTCTATATCCAGTTACAGCTTGCGCGAAAAAATCAGCATCATAAATCCAAAATAAAGGGTTACCCATTTGAAAAAATAGGTGCGCTTTTTAATGAATTTTATCAAGACCATTTACCCTTTGAATTGACCAACGCACAAAAACGGGTTCTTAAAGAAATTCGTCAGGACATGGGTACAAATGCCCAAATGAACCGACTTTTACAAGGCGATGTGGGTTCTGGTAAGACCATAGTGGCTTTAATGTCAATGATAATAGCTATTGACAACGGTTTTCAAGCCTGTTTAATGGCTCCTACTGCCATCCTGGCAGTACAGCATTATAATGGACTTACTGAATTGTGTAATAAATTGAATATCAGTATTTCATTACTACAAGGTTCAAGTAAAACTTCAGAACGTAAAATCATTCACGAAGGACTGGAGAATGGAGAGTTAAACATCTTAATTGGCACACATGCGATCCTAGAAGATAAAGTAAAATTTAAAAATTTAGGACTAGCTGTGATCGATGAACAGCATCGTTTTGGAGTAAAACAACGCAGCAAATTATGGCACAAAAATGAGTTTCCGCCACACGTACTTGTAATGACCGCCACCCCTATTCCACGCACACTCGCCATGACCGTTTATGGCGACTTGGATGTGAGTGTTATAGACGAACTTCCACCAGGGAGAAAAGCGATAAAAACAGTGCATAGATATGATGCCAATAGACTCAAAGTTTTTGCCTTTATAAAAGACGAAATTAGCAAAGGACGGCAGGTGTATATTGTTTATCCTTTAATCCAAGAATCTGAGGCGATGGATTATAAAGATTTAATGGATGGGTACGAAAGTATTTCTAGAGAGTTTCCGCTACCCGATTATCAGATTTCTATTGTACACGGCAAGATGAAACCGTCAGATAAAGATTATGAGATGGAACGCTTTGTAAAAGGTGAGACTCAAATTATGGTGGCTACTACGGTAATAGAAGTTGGCGTGAATGTTCCTAATGCCTCAGTTATGATTATAGAAAGTGCAGAGCGTTTTGGATTGAGCCAGTTGCACCAACTACGTGGTCGCGTGGGACGTGGCGCAGAGCAAAGCTATTGTATCTTAATGACAAGTTTTAAGTTGTCCAGCGATAGCAAGGTACGCCTCGAAACGATGACACGCACTAATGATGGCTTTGAAATCGCCGAAGTCGATCTAAAGCTTAGAGGTCCTGGTGATTTAATGGGTACCCAGCAAAGTGGAGTCCTTAATTTAAAAATTGCAGATATAATACGAGATAATGATATCCTAAAAATTGCAAGGAGTTATGCTTGGGGAGTGATTAAGGATGATCCTGCTTTCGCGAAAGCAGAAAATAAAATCATCCATTTTGTATACGCTCAAATGATGAAATTCAAGAATATATGGAGCTTTATAAGCTAATGATCTACATAAGGAATGAATGAATGTCCTATCAAGATTATAATAAGCTCAAAGTAAAATAAATTGCAATCAATTATGAACAATAACGGTCCAAGGCAGTCTTGGAAGTGCTGTTTCGCTTAGTATTTCTTCAGCTTCGTTTATCACAAAATAACCATAGCGCGATGCTCCTGTATTCGTTTCTGCCTCGAAGGCTACAATCCATAGGTCGTTGGAAACATCATAGTCAAAATGTACTGGACGGAGTGACTCTGTATTCGCATCGAGAGTGGTATATTCAGTAAAAATAGCGGCTACATCTATCGTTACCTCAGTACCCGCATTAAGATTATAGGCTGCTGGACCTACAGAAAAGAAATTGGGTTGAGGGTACGGGAATTGAGAATACACAACTCCATTTCTATATTTTGCAGTAACCGCATTGTCGGGTATAAAATTAGAATTGCCCTGTCTAATAAATTCCAGGCCGTCAATGGTATATTCTGAGTAATTTCCCGAAAAATCAAAAAGTAAAATTGAGGAAGTGTCAGTAAAAACGAGACCGCTAGTAGGACCATCGAGCAGTATTTCTTCACCCAATGATTGCGTTGTCTTATTTACGGTAAATACGGTGGATTGATTCTGCTCATTATGCACCACATAGACGGTATCTTCCTTAACGAATAACTGCAATACTGTAGATAATGTTCCCAAAGCGATATCAAACTGTGTAGTGGTTAAAACATCAATAACTCTTACGTATATCTCATTTGTATTTGCAATATTATACAGAATCGCCAAGGTTTCGGTGTCATTTCTGGCGGCAATGCGCTCCTCTCCTGCTTGTCCTCCAAAATCATCTACAAAACGCAATTGTTCTGTACTAAAGTCCTTTATTAAGGCATTTCCTTGATTGTAAAACCCAAAAACAGACTCATTACGATGAATTAAGAAAGCTTGCCTATTTATGCCTTCTTGAGTCGTAAGATTATTTTCTATTCCTAGTTGTGAAGCTTCTTCAAACTGATACTCATAGAAAGCTTCATTATCTTCACTAATAATCGAGAAATTAGAAAGTGTAACATTCTCATTTTCTGAATTAACAACTACATCATCATCATTAGAACAGGAGAATATAAACACAAGGAGACTGTAGATAAATAACTTTTTCACTTTTTTTATCTAAAAGTACATATAAATTGGATAGGAAACATCAAAAGGAATAATAAAAAACCAATAAATCCACCAGTCAATAAGAA
>CAZXMY010000056.1:0-10516 GCA_964641325.1 uncultured Flavobacteriaceae bacterium
ATATTGTACATATACTGGGTATATTGTGGGTCCTGTTGTGCCTTGGCTTGATCTACCCAGAGCAAGCTGCAAATAAAGGATAATACGACGAGTCTTTTCATTATTATAGGATTGTTATTTTGTTCGTTAGTACTATGTTGGACGATTTTATTCGGCCGCTCTATTAAGATATATCCAGCCTGTAGATTGTCTGCCGTATTCAGGATCCTCAGCTGTGAAGTTAATTACGTAAAAATAGGTTCCTGTAGGCAAAAGGTCACCAGACAAATCACTTTGACCTCTCCATTCATTAACATAATTCTGTTGTTCAAACACCATACGTCCATGTCTGTTAAAGATTTGTAGGTTCTCTATTCCAGTTCGATCAGATAGGAAAGTAAGGTCTAAAGAGTCATTAAATCCTGGAGATCCATCTGGTGATATTCCTTGTGAAATTGTACAATTTCCAACATCATAAAGAGTAATAGGTATTTGCGCAACTCCTGTACATACTCCTCTTGTTATTTGCACTTCATATATCTGGTCTCCCAGCGCTTCTGGAGCTATGTTAATTTCTAGAGTTGGATTAGTAGCTCCCGTTATGATGTCTCCATTTAAGAACCATTGATAGGTTACACCTGTTTCATCTGTAGCCGATACTAATACTTGTGTTTCATCTGGACAAGTCACAAAACCTTCTGGTAAGGTTACATTTATAGATCCGGGAGTAATAGTGATAGAATCTGATGATGTACAACCCTCATTGTCTACGATCACCTCATAGGTTCCTACATCCACAATTTCTAGAATAGGAGTTGTTTCTGCTAATTCTATACCATCCTGGAACCATTGGTAGCTTACTGCTGTAGGGTCTACATTAGATGGAGTGGCATCTAGGGTTATTTCTGTGTCAAAGCAAGTAATGAAATCTGCTCCTAATTCTATAATAGGAGATTCTCCAAACGAAATAAAGACACTTTCCATAAGCGTACATCCATCTATGGTCACTTCTACAGTGTATGTGCCTGTCTCAGTAACTATAAGATTTTGGGTAGTATCCCCAGTATTCCATAAGAATGTAGGGTTATCTATATTATCTCCTGTAAGCGTAGTTACAATCTCAAAAGAATCTTCATCACATAAAGCTTGGTCTTCCCCTAAATCAATTACAAAATCCCCTAGATTATCCACAAATACGGTAGTCGTGTCAGACTCAGAACCTATTATATTGCCATCATCATCGAGTATGGTTACTGTGAAGGTATAGATCGTATCTTCAATAGGGCATACATTAACCGTTGTCTCTGTACTTACGACGTTTCCAACTTCATCTGTCCATTCAAAAGTTGCGTTTGGATTGGTGGTAGCACCATTAGGTAGAAACCTCCAAGATTCGTTACTGGCTTCCCAATCTCCTGTATTTCTTCCAGGAGGCACACTAAATTCTGTAAGGTCATTCCCCATTAGACCTATCACGGCTAGGCCATCATTCCAAGTAGCACAAACAGGTCTATCTATGATATTAACATCAATAACATTAAACGTTTCATAAAGGATCATTTGTTGTGAAGTCAGTAAATCAGTACAAGAAAACTGCGGAACTGCATTAAAATTAAGAACAAAAGTTCTAAACGGAGCTGTTCCCGATACAAAAAAGTTTATGGCGTCAGGATCACTATTCGTACCAGGATTAATATCGTGGAACGCACCATAAATGGTATTAAATGGGAATTCTGCAAAACCAGGTTCTGCAGCTTCATCATTAAAGGGTAATAATTCATCCGGCTCAAAACTCCAACCATTCGCATTATTAGCAAGTGAGGTATTAAATGAAATTTGTCCATTGGCTCCTACTACAAGACTTGTATAGTCAACTCCAAAATAAGAGAAGGTAAATGGAAGGTCAAAAACATTGCTCCATACATCATCTGTTGTTAGATTAGTTGGTGTTCCACCTTCTATAGGCGGTAACGGGCAATCTACTTCATCTACAATATAGGAAGTTGTTTCTGTAAACGGTAAAAGACCACCTACATCTAGGCCCAGAAAGGTAGCAGTAAGATCAACACAAGGTTCATCACAAGAAACCGTGGCATCTGGTCCCGCATCTACGACAACACATCCATCTCCATCGGGCATGGTGCATACGGGGTCATCTGGACCAGCCATAGTTACAATGACTTCATCTGTAGCCACACAATCACCATCTGTTGTTACGGTTACTGTATACGTACCAGGATCTGTTACAGTTATTGTGCTTGTTGTGTCTCCTGTACTCCAGTCATATACGGGATTTTGTGCTGTATCTCCAGAAATAACAGCCTCTATAACTAAAGGATCTGAGTCTGGACACAATACCTGATCTTCTCCAGCATCTACCGTAAGATCACAAACACAATCTATAGTTAACTCATAGTTTCCAGTGGCAGTTCCAAAACCAAATACATAAAAGAAGTATTCTACGCCTACTTCTGAAATAAAATCTACTTCAGATTGCAAGCCACAAGAATCGTCATTACCATCTATACAAACAAGAGCGTCACATGGTCCAGAAAACACCTGTAGTTTGGTATCGTAATCTGAGTTACATAAGGCAAGTTCTACTATATTACCTGTTCCGGTAAACGTATACCATACTCCTGGTGCACCAGAGGTAGTGCCACAAGTTCCAGGATCATCATTAGAAGTTGCTCCATCTGTATTGCCTGTCACAACATCTCCACAAACAACGGTTTCAGCATCTATACAAAGGTCATTAGTAATACAACTTGTGCCGTCTGGATTAGCTAAGTTAATCGTTACATCATCTGTTCCTACACATCCCGCTAGGGTAACTTCTACAGTATATGTCCCAGGAAAAGTCACATCTAATGTAGCATTTGTTTCTCCGGCAATAACTCCACCATCTAAGAACCATTGGTAGCTGACTGTGGTAGGATCTACATTATCAGGTGTCCCATCTAGAGTTATTGGGTCTACAAGACAACTATTTATATCTTCTCCCAAGTCTAGGGTAGGGGTGTCATTGAAAACAACCGTAACGTCATCTGGAAAGGTACAAGAATCATTAAAGGTTGCTTGAATGGTATAGGTACCAGAAGCTGTAACCTCTAGAGTAGCGTCTGTCTCTCCTGTAATCTCATTTCCATCTAAAAGCCAAACAAAACTCGCATTATCACTGGCAAGGCCAGAATCTAATGTAACTACATCTCCTTCACAAGCTTCAATATCTTCACCAAGGGTAACGGCATCTCCATTAATAAATTCAACAACAATGTCATCTTGTATTACACAATCGGGAAGGTCTGCAAGAGTAACCTCTACACTATATACTCCAGGAACTGTTACTACTAAAGTAGCGTTTGTTTCTCCAGGGATTTCAGTTCCATCTAAAAACCAAGTATACGAAGTAGCGTTTGGATCTGTAGCATCTAAGGTTGCCGAATCTCCTTCACAAGGAGCAGATCCTGAGGCAATGAGTAAATCATCACCAAGATCGGTACTACCTATGTTAAAACTTCCAGCTTCAATAAAAACAGCCATGTTAAAGGCAGTGTCTGTATCATCTGCGACAACCATTTTAATGGTATAGGTATTTCCTATAATCACATCAGAAATAGCAGTTAACTCTACGGTTTGGCCATTCATATTTGTCGCAGAAGTATTCTCATCATTAAATGGAAGAAAATTATATTGTCCAAAAAACTCTTCATTTACCGCAGCACATTGTCCGTCTACTTCAGGTCTTATATTGGTAACCTGAATAGGCGTTGTCGTTCCGGGCAAGACAGCAAGGTTTTCTGCAACGCCCGTTGTTAAGTCTGTTAAAATAAAGGCGAATGCATCAGAAAACGTACATTCAAAATTCTGATTATACTCTTCTGAAGCCATAATAAAATTAAAGCTTAATTGATCAGTGAGCGGTACAAAATCAAATTGTATAAATGAGGCATCATTAGTGTTACTTGCTCCAGTAAATGCTTCTAGATCTGCATCTCCGGACCAACCTCCACTACCTTCTGTATTTAAATTGGGTCCTGGCACTGCTGTAACATCTCCAGAGGTCAATACAATGCCTTCAGAAAATGGAAAATCTGAGCCATTTCCATCAAAAGCTGCAATTCCATTAAAGGGACTACCGTCATCAATTCCTGTAAATGAAACGAAGTTAGAGGTCTCTGCACAAGTACCTCCAATCAATATATCCTGCACCAGCTCTTGTGTAGATAAGCTTGTGTCTACCGTAATTTGAGCGTACGAGGAAACAGAGATGAGCCACAGTATAGCGATGGCAAACTTTTGGAATGGATTGGTTCTAGCTGTCATAATATGAATGAGTTATGTTTTGATAAGGGATCTAGTCTCCTTATTAAAATTATGACCACTACCTATAGTAACCTTTAAAGGTTAAAAATAAGATGCAATGAAGCTATTAAAAGTAGTTTTTGGCCATTCTACGAATTTGACACAAAAAAAGAAGTTAGCAAAGTCTTAGTATTCTTTTTAGACAAAGAGTTAAAAAGAATCGATTATCTGTAAATAAGATAATCTTTTTTAACAATTTTTGATTTTAAAGGTTACATAAACTGGAAAATGATCACTGTAACCTCCTAAATACCGTTTCCCTGCATACGTACGAAAAGGATTTCCCTTAAACTTTCCAGCAAACTCCGTAAGGTATCGCTCATTGTAAATATTAGCATGTAAATATTTAAAATTGTTTTGATGGATGCGCATAAAATTGGTAGACAAGATGATTTGATCAAAAAGATACCATTCAAAATTATGATTGAGGCTGCCTTCATATCTTGTATTTAAAAAGACCATAGGATTGTATAAGTCTTTTTGTACTAAATGGTCTTTTACACTCTCATCATAGGGTCCATCATTAAAATCTCCTAAAACAATAATTCTGGCATCTTCATTTTCTTTGCGAATGGCTTCTATAAGCTTGCGATTTTCTTGTGCAGCCTTTATTCTTTTTTGCGAAGTTGCATTAGCTCCTTTTCGGCGCGACGGCCAGTGATTTACTAGTACATGCACTTCTTGACCTAGTAGTTTTCCAGAAACATATAAGATGTCTCGGGTATAATCCCGCTCGCCGGTATCCGTTTCCAGCCATACTGTTTTTGTTGAGGCTTTACTCACGGTAAACATTGCTTCTTGATAAATAAGTCCTACATCTATGCCGCGTTCATCCGGAGAGTCAAAATGTACTACACCATACTTATGTTTTTCTAAAGCTTTTACTTTAATAAGATCCTCCAGCACCCTTGCATTTTCAACTTCGGCAACTCCAAGCAGGGCTGGTGGCATGCCGGTTTCTTTTTTTCCAATTTTAGAGATCACTTTTCCCAGTTTCTTGAGTTTTTTGGCATAGCGCTTTTCATCCCATCTCTTAAAACCTGTTGGGGTAAAGTCGTCATCAAGCTTTGTGGGATCATCTTTAGTATCAAAAAGATTTTCGAGGTTGTAAAACCCTACACTTGCTTTGGTTGAAGTTTGTTTTGCTCCTGCCTGCCGGCTAGGCAAGTTCGTGAAAGCGGAATCACTCATAGTTCTCGTTTATGACCTCTAATGTAGTTAATAATCGGTAGTTGGGATATCAGTATTTTGGTATATCGGTATTTTGGTATTTTGGTATCTCAGTATTTTGGTATTTCAGTATTTTGGAATATTCTCCTCATCCCTAATTCCGTTATCTCGATACATTTTTTCGCGCTGCTCAAAAATACTCGATAACCTTATGGTTTTTTTTATTTCAAAAATCAAGAATCAAAAATCTCTAATTTTAGTAGTCGGTATCTCAGTATTTTGGTATTTCAGTATTTTGGAATATTCTTCTCATCCCTCATCCCTCATCCCTCATCCCTCATCCCTCATCCCTTTTTCCGTGTTACCCCAAAACACTCGATTACCCTACTGTTTGTTTTTAGTTCAAGAAATCAAAAATCTCCAATCCCGTTCTTCTCCCAAAACTAGCTACCTTTGTCGTATGCTAGATGTAGAAAAAACAGATTATGAAAAATGCGTTCTCGTAGGTTTAGTCACCCGTGCGCAAAGTGAAGATAAAATGACTGAGTATCTGGATGAGTTAGAGTTTCTGGCATATACGGCTGGTGGACAGGTGCTCAAAAGGTTTTCTCAAAAATTAGATATGCCTAATCCTAAAACTTTTGTGGGTAGTGGGAAGATGGAGGATATCGCGGCCTTTGTAGAGCAGCACGAGATAGGAACGGTAATTTTTGATGATGAACTCACACCTGCACAGCAAAAAAACATCGAGCCTATAGTAAAGTGCAAAGTGGTAGATCGTACGTATTTGATTCTGGATATTTTTGCGCAACGTGCCCGTACCAGTTATGCGCGTACTCAGGTAGAGTTAGCGCAATACGAGTATTTATTACCTAGACTCGTGGGATTATGGACGCACTTAGAAAGACAGCGTGGAGGTATAGGAATGCGTGGTCCTGGAGAAACAGAGATCGAGACCGATAGGCGTATTGTGCGTGACCGCATTGCTTTACTTAAAAAGAAGATTAAGACCATAGACAAGCAAATGGCAACCCAACGTGGTAATCGCGGTGCCTTAGTGCGTGTTGCTCTTGTAGGATATACTAATGTAGGTAAGAGTACGCTAATGAATACCGTGGCAAAAAGTGCCGTTTTTGCCGAAAATAAGTTGTTTGCCACACTGGATACTACGGTACGAAAAGTGGTGATAGGAAATTTGCCTTTTTTGCTTTCAGATACGGTTGGGTTTATTAGAAAATTACCTACGCAGTTAGTAGACTCTTTTAAAAGTACATTGGATGAGGTACGTGAGGCAGATTTACTCTTACATGTGGTGGATATTTCGCATCCTCAGTTTGAAGATCATATCGCTTCTGTAAATAAAATTTTGGACGAGATTCAAGGCCTAGACAAACCTACGCTTATGGTCTTTAATAAGATTGATGCCTATCAGGCTCAGGAATTTGATGAAGAAGATCTAATGATAGAACGCACGGGTGCCCATTATTCGCTGGAAGAATGGCAGGAAACCTGGATGGCGCGAGCTAATGGGGATGCCATATTTATCTCTGCTTTAAATAAAGATAATCTCGAAGCTTTTAGAAAAAAAGTATACGCACGTGTGCGTGAGATACACGTTACCCGCTTTCCTTACAATGCCTTTTTGTATCCGGAACATCAGGAATATGATGTGTAAGTATAGCATGTACGGCTTAGTATAAAATAAAAAAGAGCGACCATCTGGTCGCTCTTTTTATTAATTATTGACTTTAGTAAAACTTAAAACGCGTAGCTTAGTCCTAATGTCCAATACGTTTGTAAATCATTATCTACATCTTCAAAAGACGTTGCAGTAATAGGATCTTGGGCTAATGCAAAATTTAATGCTTCTTGCTTGTTACTTCTAAGTCCAAAATCAAATCCTACTCCTATTTTTTTCCAAAGCGTATAAGAGAATGAGTTGTTCCAAGACCAGTTTGACAAGTTATCTACATCTTCATAGCTAATAAAAGCAGATAAATTAGATTTAAAGTTAATCGCACCAATTTGTCTTGTGTAGTCCGCTACTACTTTCGCTCCTAATGAAGATTGAAAAACAGCATCATTATCTGCAAAAACGAAGTTATAGTTGGCTGGATGAATAACGACAACTAGATTTTCTATAGGAAGCCATGTAAATCCAATACCTACATCTAAATAACCAGGGTCATTAAAATCATTTAATACAGTAGTTCTATATTCTGCAAGAGCAGAATAAGCTAGTTTTTTAGTAATGTTACGTCCATAAAGCGATGAGATCGTAAAGATGTCTGTCGTAGGATCAAAGTTATCACTATCTGATGGGTCATTTCTATCGTCTAGTCTTACCCAAGATAAATTTAAAGTTCCAGAATTTCTCCAGAAGAATTTTTCCTGTATTAAGTTAGCATATCCATTTACAGTAAACCCAATATTTCCAGAAGAGTTATTCGGGATACTTTGTGCAAATGCATTTCTCTGTTCTGTAATACTTCCACCTACAGTCCCAAAAAGAGCTTTTCTCCATCCAGGAAGAGCGTCTATTTGCGCTTGCAGCGCATCTACTTCTCCTTGAAGTTTTCCAATTTCTGCTTTTTTAGGAGCCATTTGTCCTTCTAATTCTTCTTTAGTTTGTCCAAATACGGTAGCGCAAAGAAGCAAAAAACTAAAGGTTACGATTACTTTTTTCATATTTATTGTAGTTAAGGTTTGTTCGTGCAAATATACTTTTAGTTCAAGATAAAGTGATCTATTTGGAATTTATTAAAGCAGAAAGTGCGTTTTAACCTATTAAAACGACGCTATAGCGATGTTCTGGCAAGGTTTTTATTTTTTACCTCTTCGTTTTTTAAACAAAGGGACTGAGGAGCAGGCTTCTCCAAACATAAGATTAGATACGTGAGGTTGCAGTTTTTCAATAAGAAGCAAATAAGCGTTTTGAGGTACTGGTTTGTTTGCACAGCCTTTTAGAATAACCGGCATGTTCTTAAATTTTGCTGCATCAATATGAGAAATTTGTTCGGTAAAAAGAATGGTCTCTAAGGTTTCCAAACTGCCTTGAACAACTCTTTTACAGCACTCTTGTAATCTCGTTGCAACTAGCATATAGGCCCAGGCAGGCACTACGGCATCTGTACTACAAAATAAGGCAACATAGGTATTTTTAAAAGGAGTAGTGTTGAGGTTTTTTACGCTTTCGCGAAAGCTTTTTTCTCGCAATATAATCCCTTGGTCTAACCATTGTGCGATGTCCAGTGTAATGCGTTCACCAGGAAGGTAGTAGTCTTCCAGATCAAAAGTGACTAGTTTGCTTTGTGCGACTCTATTTATAATCTCATCTGCCATTAAAGCATTCCCAATTCTAATTTTGCTTCTTCGCTCATTAGGTCTTGACTCCAGGGTGGATCGAAAGTGATTTCTACCTCACAATCTTTTACATCTTTGAGTGATTTCACCTTATCTTCTACCTCTTTAGGTAATGTTTCGGCTACGGGACAGTTGGGTGTGGTAAGCGTCATAAGGATTTTGGTATCCATATCTTCGTTTACAAATACGTCATAGATTAAGCCTAGCTCGTATATATCTACCGGGATTTCTGGATCATAAATAGTCTTGAGAACACGTACAATCTTATCGCCTAGTTCTTCTGTGTTTATTTCGCTATTCATATTTTTTCGTTTTCGCGTAAGCTAGAATTTTACTTTTAATGCTCTTATTTAAGCTGGGTTTGATACGCCACGGCATACAATTTTATTTGTTTAATCATACTCACCAATCCATTGGCTCGAGTAGGGGATAGATGTTCTTTAAGCCCAATTTGATCAATAAAGGCAGTGTCTGCATCTATAATTTCTTGTGGAGACTGTCCAGAAAAAGCACGAATTAATATGGCAATGATTCCCTTTGTAATAATGGCATCACTATCTGCCGTAAAGTTAATTTTTCTATCCTCCATTTGTGCGTGTACCCATACTTTACTCTGGCAACCTTTTATGATGTAGTCTTCTGTTTTGAATTGAGGATCTATAATAGGCAGGGATTTTCCTAAATCTATCATATACTCATAGCGCTGCATCCAATCGTCAAACATGGCGAACTCGTCTATAATTTCTTCTTGTATTTCGGGTATACTAGCCATTACTTATTACTTGAGTGTACAAAGATAATGCCTAAGTATTAAACGCGCATTACGTAATAGCAAATCTATTCTGTCTTGAAACTGCTGGGCAATGTCGATTAAACAGCCAGTTGTACCATAACATAAAAACACTCTCTACAATAAGATCATTATAGAGAGTGTTCCTTATATGGATGAAGAATACTCTTATTTGAGGATAATCTTCTTTGTAGTAATTGTACTTTGTGTACTTATCTGGATGAAATACATCCCTTTAGAAAAAGCAGATAAATCAATAGCTAAGGACTCATTAAAGTTGCTTAGATTTATTTCTTTTACATGTTTTCCATTAAGATCCATCACCACAGCATTAGTAAAAGTTTCTGCACCTAGGTAGGACAGTGTAATAATGCCATTAGATGGATTTGGAAACAGTTGGATTTGTGTATTAAGTCCTTCAGAAGTATTTGTACTCAGTAAACGATCTTCAAATACTAGGGTAAACCTACTGGACTGCATACTCTCTGTTGCTGTAAAGCTATATGCATTCTCTTTTAGGTTTGTAATCGTTCCCAATTCATTATCGATCAAATAAACACCTACATTTTCCAAATCTGCTCCTTCTAATTGATCTATGCTTATAGTGTATTGTTCACTCTCTGCAATAGACGTAGCAAAACCTAAATCAATTTCCATACTGGAATCAAAGGCTTCTCTTCCCTGAATACTCAAGTACTCTCCACTATCTAAAGTCGAAAATAAAGAGATCGTAGTAGCTAATCGCTCACTATCAAAGCCGTCATCAAAATGAATGGTTGCTTCTGGTGTGAAGCCGATAAGGTTGATGTTCTGAAGACTAAACGTCTCACTATCTAAACGTAACCAAAG
>CAZXMY010000057.1:0-10408 GCA_964641325.1 uncultured Flavobacteriaceae bacterium
CATATATAATATGGCAAAACCAAAATTTACAACCCTTGACAGATTGTCATTGCAAGAATTGAGTGGCGAAGCAGAGTTAATTCCGTTAATGACTCCAGAAGATGAAGAAGCCATTAATAAAGAAGAGTTACCTGAGAGTCTTCCTATATTGCCTTTACGCAATATGGTGTTGTTTCCAGGTGTGGTCATTCCTATTTCGGCTGGAAGAGATACGTCCATAAAACTGCTGGACGAAGCAAATAAAGGCAATAAAGTAGTAGGTGTAGTCGCTCAAAAAGATGAAGCGGTAGAAAATCCAACGGCAGACGATATACACAAAGTAGGCGTAGTGGCGCGTATTCTAAGAGTGCTTAAAATGCCAGATGGTAATGTAACAGTAATCATACAAGGTAAAAAACGATTTGCTATTAATGAGGTGATAGAAGAGTTGCCTTATATGAGAGCTACTATTCTGGAATATCCTGAGACACGTCCAGAAAAGGGCGATAAGGAATTTAAGGCGGTTATAGATTCTATACGCGAATTGTCTTTACAGATAATACAGGATTCTCCTAATATTCCTTCAGAAGCTTCTTTTGCTATAAAAAATATAGAGAGTAACTCCTTTCTCATAAACTTTGTGAGTTCTAATATGAACTTAAGTGTGGCAGAAAAACAAGATTTACTCGAAGTAAATGACCTGCATAAAAGAGCGCTAGAAACATTAACATTTATGGATGTGGAGCGCCAAAAATTAGAGCTCAAAAACGATATTCAGAGCAAGGTTCAGAATGATATGAGCCAGCAGCAACGTGAGTATTTCTTGCATCAGCAAATGAAAACCATTCAAGAAGAGCTAGGAGGAGCTACTTCTCAAGATGATTTAGAAGAAATGCGATTGCGATCCAAAGCTAAAAAATGGGATGAGAAAATAGCGAAGCATTTTACAAAGGAACTTGCTAAAATGCAACGTATGAACCCTCAAGTGGCGGAGTACAGCATACAGCGTAATTATCTAGATCTTTTTTTAGAACTCCCTTGGAATGAATTTAGCAAGGATAAATTTGACTTAAAACGAGCAAAAAAAATATTAGATAGAGACCATTACGGTCTTGAAGATGTAAAACGACGTATCATAGAGTACCTCGCCGTACTTAAATTGCGCAATGATATGAAGTCGCCTATTCTCTGTTTGTACGGTCCTCCTGGAGTAGGGAAGACCTCATTAGGTAAATCTATTGCCGAAGCCTTGGGGCGAGAATATGTACGCATTAGCTTAGGAGGATTGCGTGACGAAGCAGAGATACGAGGACATCGTAAGACCTACATCGGAGCGATGCCTGGACGTATTATCCAAAGTTTAAAGAAAGCAGGAACCAGTAATCCTGTTTTTGTATTGGATGAAATAGATAAACTTAGTGCCGGTCATAATGGTGATCCATCCTCTGCATTACTGGAAGTATTAGACCCAGAACAAAATAGCGAGTTTTACGACAATTTCTTAGAAATGGGGTTTGACCTGTCAAAAGTGATGTTTATAGCTACTTCTAATAGTCTCAATACGATCCAGCCTGCATTAAGAGACCGTATGGAGATTATTAATGTGACCGGATATACGATAGAAGAGAAAGTAGAGATAGGAAAGCGCCATTTATTACCCAAGCAATTAGACGAGCATGGTATGGATAGTAGCCAACTCAAAATTGCCAAACCTCAATTAGAAAAAATAGTAGAAGGATATACTCGAGAATCCGGTGTACGTGGCCTTGAAAAGCAAATTGCCAAGGTGGTACGCTACGGTGCCAAGAACATCGCTATGGAAGAGAAGTATAATGTGAAAATATATAATGATGATATTATTGAGATTCTCGGAGCTCCAAAATTAGAAAGAGGTAAATATGAGAATAATGACGTGGCGGGAGTTGTAACAGGACTTGCTTGGACACGCGTAGGAGGAGATATTTTATTTATAGAATCTGCATTATCTAAAGGAAAAGGAAGCCTATCTATAACAGGTAATTTAGGTAAGGTTATGAAGGAGAGTGCTACCATTGCTATGGAGTATATAAAGGCAAATGCAGATGCTTTAGGATTAAATCCAGAGATTTTCACAAAGTACAATGTTCATATTCACGTGCCTGCTGGCGCTACACCTAAGGATGGTCCAAGTGCAGGTATTACCATGCTTACCTCATTAGTTTCTTTATTTACGCAACGCAAAGTAAAGAAGAGCATCGCCATGACGGGAGAAATTACCCTAAGAGGTAAGGTACTACCTGTAGGTGGAATAAAAGAAAAAATATTAGCTGCAAAACGCGCTAAGATTAAGGAAATAGTAATGTGTGGGCAAAATAAAAGAGACATAGACGAGATTGACGAAAGTTACCTCAAAGGCCTTAGTTTTCATTTTGTAGAGGATATGAGTGAAGTCCTTGATATTGCACTAACCAAGCAAAAGGTTAAAAACGCTAAAAAATTATAATATGTATATAAGAAGGGGTGTTTCTAAACCCTCCTTCTTAAATTTCTTGCACTGTTTAAAATATCCTATACTTGCAAGCGTTTACCTTGATAACGCAGTTATTGCTAAATGAAGAAATTATTTTTTGTTTTATGTCTCCTTGCAAGTTCTACGGCTATTAGCCAGTTAGGAGGTAGAGGTACATACCAGTTTCTTAATTTAATTTCTTCTCCTAGGCAAGCCGCACTTGGTGGTAAAATCATCACTAATTATGATTACGATCCTGACTCGGCTCTATATAATCCAGCTACAATTAATTACAGGATGGATAAGCAATTGTCTGCAAACTATGTAAATTATCTTGCAGATATTAATTATGGTACGGCTTCGTATGCCTATTTATGGGACAGAAGAACTCAGGTACTTCACGCTGGGGTAACCTATGTAAATTTTGGAACTTTTGATGGTCGAAATGAAGCAGGAGAGGCAACAGGAGAATTTAGCGGAGGAGAAGCAGCCTTATCTGTGGGTTATGCCACAAATATTCCATATACAAATATACATATAGGCGCTAATGTTAAGTTCATTACTTCTCAACTTGCCGAGTTCAATTCCATAGGTGGCGCCGTTGATTTAGGTGCGATCTACAATTATGAAGAATGGGACCTTAATGCAGCTGTGGTCGTACGTAATATCGGTACACAGTTTACACCTTATGTAGATACTATAGAAAAACTGGCGCTAGAAATAGATGCTGGAATTTCTCAAATAGTGCCTAATGTACCGATACGTTGGCATCTTACCTTTGAGAATTTACAATTATGGAATATTGCTTTTGTAAACGAAGCCAGAGGAATCACAGATCTAGATGGTAATGTTACGCCAGAGGAAATAGGCTTTTTTGACAATGTCATAAGACATACAATTGTAGGTGCAGAGCTTTTTCCAAGAGGTGGTTTTAATATAAGAGTAGGCTATAACTTTAGAAGAAGTGAAGAGTTACGCATTGTTAATCAACGCAGTTTTGCAGGGCTTAGTGCTGGTTTTGGGATTAAAATTAACAAGGTGCGCTTTAATTATGCCTATGCACAATATAATAGTGTTGCTGCCAGTAGCTTCTTTGGGATAGGGATTGATTTGCAGTAATGCAATGATTAATCAATTAAGGAATTAATGGTATACTGATTAAATGAGATAATTATTCTCACAACTCCCAACTTCGTAATTACTAATTCTGTTTTCCTATTTTTGCCTTCTTAAATAACACTTTAGTGAAAATTACCATTGCCATAGACGGATATTCCTCCACAGGAAAAAGTACTGTAGCTAAGCAGCTAGCAGAGTGGTTAGAATACATTTATGTAGATACAGGTGCGATGTACCGAGCCATAACCTTATATGCGATGCGCAAGGGTTATATTTCGGATGGTTTTTTTGATAAAGAGAGTCTTATTGCTAAGCTAGATGAGGTGAATATCACTTTCGTGAAAAATACCGAAACCGCAAAAGCAGAGGTATGTCTTAATGGAGAGAATGTAGAAAAATACATACGTACCCTTGAGGTCTCTACATTTGTAAGCCCGATAGCAACGGTTTCTGAGGTGCGCACAAAACTAGTGCAACAGCAACAAGAAATGGGAAAAGCCAAAGGCGTTGTTATGGATGGTAGAGATATAGGTACCGTTGTATTTCCTTCGGCAGAATTAAAAATATTTATGACAGCAAGTGCGCCTGAAAGAGCGCAGCGAAGATATCAAGAGCTATTAGATAGAGGTGATACAGTATCGTACGATGAGGTTTTGGCAAATGTGGTAGAAAGGGACGAGATAGATACTACAAGGCAGGATTCTCCGCTAGTAAAAGCAGGAGACGCGATAGAAATTGATAATACAGAAACCAATATTGAAGATCAATTCCATACCATCCTGCAACTCGCTAAAGATCGGATTGCGGGGCGGATGAAATCCTAGTATTTTGTCTTTTAATAAATGCCATTATTGCATTTGTATAATCTTCTCCACCTTTTTCAAATAAGTTATAGTGATTCCCGCCATCTACAGGATAAAAAGTTTTGTCCTTAGAATGTAAATTTTCAAATAATGCCTTGCCATATTTAAAACTTATGTTCGGATCTTCTGTTCCGTGAGCCATAAACATTGCTTGTTGTATCTGAGTTACTGCCGTGATCGGTTTTACTTCTGCAGGATCAAAACCTGCTATTTCTCCAGCCCTTTTGAGCGCGTAAGCGCATATGGGTTTTAAGCCTATTCCAAAAGAGTATCTTTTTTGATAATCATAAACGATTTGGTTTAAATCTGTAAATGTACTTTCTATAATTCCAAAATCAAGTTGAGGCTCTATGGCCAGGGCTTGAAGGGCTACTGCTCCGCCCATAGAATTTCCCCAGATACCAATAGGAATATCTGGATATCGCATCTTTGCGGTTTGCACAATAGTGGCAACATCGTGTTTCTCAAAATAACCGTAAGAAATATATTCTCCATCACTTTCTCCATGACCACGGGCATCGTACACTATAGAAGCTATATTTTGTTGCGCAAGTGTACTGGCAAGTTCATAAAAATGTTCTTTGCCACCACCTATACCGTGTAAGAGCAGTATTATTGACGTGGGCCGCTCATTTTGAGGTAGAATCCAATAGCCCTTTAAATGCAAACTATCAAAAGTGGTAACTGAGATTTCTTCTGCCTTTAAGCCTAACTCAGAAGGAGTAATAGTAAGTGGTTGTTTGTGTCTTGATATGATTGCGTATGGAAGAACGTTGTGCGTGACATATATCACAATAAGAGTAATCAATAGTAGAAGTAATCCTAATATTTTTCGTTTTCTAAACTTCTTTTTTGACATAATTAGGAATCATTAAGATTGAGTAATTAGACACTCTTCTAGATAGTTAGTTACAGAAATGAGGTGTTTTTTATATGTTTAGAGAATGGGTTTAATACCTATACTCTTAAACAACTTGGCTTTAGTTTTAAAGAAACTGTTTTCTAGTTTATTTCGCTTTAAGCGGGCATCAATCAAACTTTTTTCTCTAGAGTTTACTAAAAATATAGAGCTTTCTCCTAACTCAAACTTGCGCTCTTCTCCTTTGAGTAGTATCTCGTAATTGGAGACAATATCTTCTAGGAGTACATTTTGTCGAGTGTAAGAGTCTAGTTCTTGATAGATTGCTTTTACTTTATTTAATATAGTTACTTCGGTAGCAATAAGATCAAGCTCTATATTGCGCACCTTTTGTTTTGCAAGTTTTAAATCCCCACGTTCTTTTCTTAAAAATAATGGAAAGCTAAAATTTACACCTCCTTTATACTCACTGCTCAAAAAACTATTTGCAACGGTAGGCGTTTCTGTAAGAAAGTTATAATTGACTTCCAGTTTAGGGAGTAACTTGTTTGCTTTAAGTTGTCTATCTACATCTAATGCTTTCAATTTATAGCCAAGCGATTGCAGTTTAGGGTGATTGTCTAGTGTAAAATTATTTAAGGTTTGTCCTTCTATTTGCAAGGCGAGATCTACCTCTAGCGTTGTGTCTAGATTGGGAATTACATTATCTTCTAATTCTAGAGGCGTATCATTAATGAGCCATAAAAAATTTGAGACTTGCCTGCTTGCATTAAACAAGGCAACTTTGGCTTGTTCTAGACTAAGTTGTCTGTTTTGTAATGAAATGAGAGCTTCTGTTACCTCTATTTGCGCGCTTTCACCTAAATCTGCACTTTTTTTGACACCTTCGTAACGTAATTGAGCGTTTGCTACAAATTGCTCAAAGGTTATACGATCTCGGTAAGCCTGTAACCAGTTAAAATAGGCCATTGATGACTTGAAAATGACCTCATTAAGCTGTAAATCACGATCTGCCTGCGTTTGGTTTCTAAAAATCTTTGCACGTTTTAAGGTAGCCATACGCTCATTAATCCATAAACCTTGTCCTAGATTTACTGCAATACCTGCAGCAAATAGTCCATCCTCTGGCACAAAATTTTGAGGATTCAAAAACACGCCTTCATTACGTTCGTAACCCGCTTGAAACTCAACACCATACCAGGTAGGAATTTTGAATTTTGCATCCAGATTGTCAAAATATTCTAAATCTTTAAAGTCCTTTCGCTCATAGGTCGCGGTTAGTTTAGGGTCAAATCCACCACGTGCTTTTAAAAATTCTGCTTGACCCTTGGTTAAGGTAAGTTCTGCTTGCTTAGCGATAGGGTGAAATTGTTTTACATAGCCTAGATACTCCTCAAAACTCAATACTTCTTCTAGTTTATGAGATGGTTTAGGGTTTTGCGCTTTCGCGAAAGCGTAACCAAAAACAATTGCAATAAGTATAATTAATATTCTCATTATTTAGCTGTTTGAGCTGTTTTGGAGGCATCTGGTTGATAATAATTAGGAGGAAATCCGTTGAGTTGTCTCCAGAGTTCAAACCAAATAGGCACATCGTCTAACAAGGCGATAGACCGCGCTCCTGAACCCGCTCTTAATGCCTTTGGCCAGGGTTCCTGATCGGAATCTGGAGCAATGAGTAGCCTGTATTTTCCGTTATCACTTATAAAGGTTTCTATGGCTACAATGCGTCCGGCATAGGTTCCTGTAGATACATTAGGCCATCCACTAAAAATAATAGAAGGCCATCCATCAAAAACAATTCTCACTTCTTCTCCTACGTGCGCGAGCGGTAAATCTATAGGTTCTATAAACATCTCAACAGCGAGTTCTGGATTGGCAGGCATTATATTTATGAGTTTATCACCTTCCTTAAAGGTTTCTCCTATTCCTGCTTGCACAGCCTTGTTTATATAACCGCTTTGTGGCGCGCGAACTATGTAAAGACTATTACGTATCTCGTAATTAGACAGGGTGGTTTCTAGTTTTGTGACTTGCGCTTCTGCATCAAAGCCATTAGAAGAAGCTGTGAGTTGCTCGCTACGGGCTTTGTTAATCTTCTCTGCATACGATGCTTGGATACGGTTTATCTCTATCTCAGCATTAATAACATTATTTTTACTCTCTAGAAGTTTGTTTTCTTGAGATACAAGTTTGGCTTGAGTTTCTTGTTGTTTAAGGCGCTTGTTTTCAACATCTTTTACGGCTTTGAGCCCCTCTTCTTGTAATTGGAGTGTACGCTCATATTGACGCTGAGCGATCTTTATATTTGTCTTTGCAGCTTTTAGGTCTATACTATCACTTTGTACTTTTAGTTTAGACTGTAACAGTTTGTTACGTGCTTGTTTGAGCTTGAGATTTCTCTCATTATGTAGGGCAGCAATTTGCTGGCCCAATGCATTTATTTTACCCTGATAAGCTTCTGCAGAACTTGCTTTAGCTTGTATTTGGAGTTGTGTTCTATCCAAAAGGTTAGGGTCAAGGTACTCGTTTTTTACTTCTGAGATGCGCAGTATAGTGTCGCCTTTTGCCACAGAATCCCCTTCTTTTACATACCACTTTTCTATACGTCCGGGAATAGGCGATTGTACCGTTGCAGGGCGTTGGTCGGGGCGTAGTGTGGTTAAGGCTCCTTTACCTGAAATATTTTGTGTCCATGGTAAAAATAGAATGACTACTCCGATTATAGAAAATACAATCAAGAACCTATTAAAGTGTTTAAAATGTTTCTTATGCATTACCTTGCCTATCGCCTTAAAACGAGACAGATCCACGGTAGAGTTAAGAGTTGTTTTTCCAATATTAAGCATAGTTACCCGTTTTTAATTACGCGACCATCTTCTACTAGAATGTGGTGGTTGCAAAATTGTTTCCATTTTGGATTTTGACTTACGACAACAAGAGTCCAAGGCCTATCTTCTCCCGCTAAAAAAGTCATCAGGTTGAGCGCTTCTTTTTCACTAAAGTGATCTAGAGGATCCTTAAGAATAAGTAATTTGGGACGTCTAATGATGCTTCTGGCCAGTACAATCTTTTTAGAGATGGTATAGGGGATTTGACGTCCTTCGGGATATAGCACTGTTTGCAATCCTTTGTCTTGGTTTTTTACAAAGTCATTAAGACCAGTATTTGCTAAGGCCCATTGAATATCCTTCTCGGACAAGGAGCTGTCTCCAAAAGTGAGGTTTTCCCATAAAGTTCCTTCAAAAGGAGATTCTTCATTAAGGGATTGCCCCACATAAGATCTATAATGGTTGAGATGAATACTTCGTAGAGATCTGTCGTTTATAAAAATCTCTCCATTTTTAGGCTCGTATATACCTGCTACTAATCGTAGTAATGTCGTTTTACCGGACCCTTGTGGCCCTTGAATGATATAATTGTGACCACTTTCTATCGTTAGTGATACATCTTCGAGAATTTTTTTGCCGCTGGTACCTACATAACTCACGTCTTGTAACTCTACAGAAAGTGGTGTATTTATATCAAGGGGTTTATCCCCTCCTTGAGGTTCGAGATCTCTATCTACCACTTGACCTATTTTTTCTAAAGATGTAAGGACGTCGTAAATAGATTCTAATCCTGTAATAAGTTTCTCTACAGAACTTATAACGAGTAGAATAATGATTTCTGCAGCGACAAACTGTCCTATGTTCATTTGTTGGTTAATTACAAGAATACCACCTATGATGAGTAGACCTGCTGTAACTAAGACCTTAAAGCCTATCATCTGGATAAACTGAAGCACTAGGATTCTAAAATGACTCTCTCTGGCTTTGAGGTAGTTGACGACTAGCTTGTCATTTTTTTCTAGAGCAAGTGACGTCTGTCCTGATAGTTTAAAACTAGTTATGGCTCTTGCTATTTCCTGAATCCAGTGTGCTACTTTGTATTTTTGTTTAGACTCATCCAAACTTGTGTCTAATCCTTTTTGTGCAGTAAATCTAAATACTAAATAGACTAAAAATATCAGTAGCACACCATAAATAATAAAGAATGGGTGATAGAAAGACAGCAGCAATAGTCCAAAGGTAATCTGGAGTGCAGCTGCGGGAAAATCTATGAGAATTTTAGGTAGACTCTTTTGTATGGTTAGGGTGTCAAAAAATCGGTTGGCAAGCTCTGGCGGATAGTAATCGCTAAGCTCACTCATTTTTATTTTGGGAAAGCGATAAGCAAACTCAAATGAAGATCTTGTAAAAAGTTTTTGCTGGACGTTCTCTAGTATGCGCATTTGCATAAGCTGCAAGGCACCTACAAATGCAGTTCCTAAAGTTACTAAAACAACGAGCAGTATCCACGAGGTGCTGATCTGGGCACCTTGTATAAGATTAATTATAGCTTGTATTCCTAACGGAAGCGACAAGCTCACAATCCCGGCAAATATGGCATAAAAGATAATTTGTTTGATATCTTTTTTGTCCAATTGCAATAAACTGGAAAGGCGTTGAGTAGCTGTAAGAACGGTTTTTGCCATTGGACTAAACTTTTAAAGTATTTACAATTAAGTGCTTAAAAAAATCGGTAGGAGATATCGTATCACTACAATCTGTTATCGATTTAAAATGGTCCTTTAAGAAATGCTGATGTAAAGACCCTTCTAATACTGTACTCGCTAAACTTGCAGGATAAGGATATTGAGGGTTTACATCTTCTATCATTTCGCGTAAGCGGGAAACTAATTGTTTATATATATAGAAGTAACCTTCTTTATTTTCTGTATCGACTTCTTTTGTGAGATAGGATTTAGAATACTCACTTATAATTATCTGACTTAGCAAGACTTCATTTACATGAGAAAAACTAGAGTCTTCTTTTACCACCTGCGTAACAATGGTAAGGGCTTGTTCTAATTTTTGATTAGGATCTTGCAAGGCCGCTGTAGAAAACACTAGTCTGTATTCCATCCATCCCCAATACCAGTTTGTAAGATAGAGTAGGAGCTTATGTTTATTTTCAAAGTACCTGTAAATGGAGCTTTCGTTAGAACCTATTGCGGCACCCAACTTTTTAAAAGTGAATTCTTCAAAACCTAACTCATGAATCAATAAGATACTGTTC
>CAZXMY010000058.1:0-10371 GCA_964641325.1 uncultured Flavobacteriaceae bacterium
GTATTATTTTGTAAATTTATTATTTAAAGCTTTTAATTACAATTACTTACAAAAACCCTAAGTTATGATAAAAAAAATACTCGTACCCACAGATTTTTCAGAACAGGCAGAAAATGCCTTAAGAGTAGCTGCAGATTTGGCTAAGAAACATCAGAGCGAAATTTACCTTCTGCACATGCTAGAACTCCCTATGCAACTGGTAGATGGTGCTAATGGTGGTTCAAGAAGTGATTTGCCAGAAGCCCTGTTTTTTATGAAACTGGCACATCAAAAATTTGAAAATATCATGAATGCTCCTTTTTTGGAAGGCATAACGGTTCATGAAACGGCAGAGTTTGATGGAGCATTTGAGGGCATTATGGACTATGCAAAAAAATACGAGACAGACCTAGTTGTGATGGGTTCTCATGGATCTAGCGGATTGCAAGGATTATTTATTGGATCTAATACAGAAAAGGTAGTGCGGCACTCAGAAATACCTGTACTTGTGATTAAGAAAAAACATGGCAGTTTTGATGTTAATAAATTTGTATACGCCTTAGATTTTAAAGCAGAAAATCATAATGCGTTTAAGCAAGCTATTGCTTTCGCGAAAGCAAACAATCAAACCTTACATACCCTTTATGTCAATACGCCAGGTGATTTTAGGACCACCCAAGAGGTTGAGAATACGATGCAGCAATTTATGGAAGAAGAAAAGGAACCCCTTGAAGATTATACCCTCAATATATACAATGATGTCTCCATTGAAAGTGGCATCTTGCATTTTGCCGAAACGGTTAACGCTGGACTCATAGGTATAGGAACACACGGCCGCAAGGGTCTCTCGCATTTTCTAAACAGTTCGCTTAGCGAAGGTCTTGTAAATCACGCCAAAAGACCTGTAATTACGTTTAAGATATAGCGCGTGTATTGTTAATTATCTTAGTGATTATTAATTCACAGGTATGACACTTAAAACACAAGATTATCTATTTGTAGGGATTCAGTTTGTATTATTTGCAGCCTTTCTTTTACCACTAGAGTCTTTTTTAATCCCTATTCCAGTATGGCTGACCTATGCTGGCATTGCGGTGGGGATTATAGGTTTAATTATTTGTGGACTAGCTGTAGTGCAACTCAACACAAATTTATCTCCATTTCCCACACCTAAAAAAGGGAGTGCCTTAATCACGAATGGCGTTTTTAAATGGGTACGACATCCCATTTATGGTGGAATTCTTCTAGGACTCTTAGGCTTGAGTCTTTATTATCAATCTGCTTATAAGATGGGGGTTGTATTGCTTCTTTTAATCCTATTTTACTTTAAATCGTCTTACGAAGAAAAACGACTGGAGGCTGTTTTTTCAGAATATCAGGTATACAAAAATCGAACAAAGCGCTTTATTCCTTTTGTATTATGAGCTAGTAGAAAGCGGGCAATTTTATATGCAATAAAGAATCCCAACCTTATACAAGATTGGGATTTTTGTTGGCCCACTAGGGATCGAACCTAGACTCTTCGGTACCAAAAACCGACGTGTTGCCAGTTACACCATAGGCCAATGCTAACTGAGCGGATGCAAATTTAATACAAACTTTTACTTGCACAAACTTTTTTAAATAAAATGACGTTAAGAATTTTCTCACTTAGCATGGGATCATCCATACGTTTGGAAAAAATTAACGTCAAAACAACTCTATATGCTTAACTTCGCTTTGTTGCAAAAATTCAATTCATGACTAACTTTAATTTTGTAAAGTATAATAAAATTGTAGGCTGGGCGCTATTTGCTATAGCACTTATTACCTACTCCTTAACGGTAGAACCTACGGCAAGCTTTTGGGATGCGGGAGAATACATAAGTACCTCATCTAAACTGGAAATAGGTCATCCGCCAGGAGCACCTTTATATCAGATTCTAGGAGCCTTTGTCTCTATTTTTGCGCCAGACAGTAGCTATATCGCTCTCGCTGTAAATTATCTATCCTGCCTCACCAGTGCCTTTACTATCCTTTTTATGTTCTGGTCACTTACCCTATTAATGCGTACCGTTTTTGAAAAAACTCAAGAAACGCTTACGGCAACAAAACAAATGGCCATTCTCGCCAGTGCAGCAATAGGGGCACTCGCATTTACATTTACAGACAGTTTTTGGTTTAACGCCGTAGAGGCAGAAGTCTATGCACCAGCAGCTTTTGTAATGGCAACACTTTTCTATCTAGGCCTTCTCTGGGAACGCGATATCCATAAACCCAGAGGCAATAAATGGCTTATCCTGATCGCCTTTATTGTAGGCCTTTCTTTTGGAATACACTTTATGGGATTACTCACGATTCCTGCTATAGGCTTACTCTACTATTTTAAAAATACTAAGGAAGTTACTCCGGTAAATTTTGCTATTGCTCTTGTGGTCGTGGTAGCCATACTTATGTTTATTTTCAAACTGTTATTGCCATACACCTTATCCTTTTTTGGTTATTTAGAGGTGTTTTTTGTAAATACGATTGGCATGCCATTTAATAGCGGGACCATTATTGCGGGGATTTTACTCGTTGTGCTATTTTACTACGGTTTTACGCTTTCGCGAAAGCGTAATCTCCCTACCGTACACACCATCTTACTCTGTGTATTATATATATTTATTGGATTCTCCAGTTGGATGATGCTACCTATTAGAGCAAACGCAGGAACCACAATTAATGAAAATAACCCGAATAATGCTCGAGAGCTCCTTGCCTACTATAACAGGGAGCAATATCCAGAAACTAAACTTTTTTACGGACCACAATTTACAGCAGATTATGCAGGTTTAGATCCTGATAGACCCTATCTAGATGCAAAAAAGAAGTACGAAAAAGACGAAAAGCTAGGTAAATATATCGTAGTAAATGAATGGCGTAACGCCACTCAAAACTTAGATGATGCCCACAAATCTATTCTGCCGCGTATGTGGAGTCCTGAGAATAATGCCAATTATATGCAGTATACAGGGCCCTTAGATTTTGGGATAAAATATGACCCTAATCTCACTCAAGAAGAACGGGAATATATACAAGATGTAGTTACCCAATTTAAATTAGATTTTAGGCAAGGTAAGGTAGATTATGATGGCTATAATGCTTTTCTAAAAAGTCCTGTTGGACCCTACCTTGATATTGAGAAACCGTCCTTTACAGATAATGTAGGTTTTATGTTTAGCTTCCAATTTGGGTATATGTACTGGCGTTATTTTATGTGGAATTTTGTAGGCCGCCAGAATGATATCCAAGGTCAAGGAGATGACTTTAATGGCAACTGGATAAGTGGTGTGGATTTTATAGACAGCATGTTTTTAGGATCCCAGGACAACTTACCATCTGAGGTAGAAAATAACAAAGCGAGAAATAGCTATTATTTCTTACCTCTTCTTCTGGGGTTATTAGGCTTGTTATTTCACGCAAGTAAAGACTGGAAACGTTTTATCGTATTATTAGTCTTTTTCTTATTTACTGGACTTGCCCTTAAAATATATCTTAATGAGCGCCCTTTCGAACCTAGAGAACGGGATTATGCCTTAGTAGGCTCATTTTATGTGTTTGCCATGTGGATAGGTTTTGGAGCGCTAGCTGTTTTTGACCTATTAAAAGACTTTCTAAAACCTAAAATATCCTTACCCATAGCTTTTGTGGTTTGCCTATTTGCGGCACCTGTGCTATTGGCCAAAGAAAACTGGGATGATCATGATCGCTCGGGAAGAAAGACTGCACTCGCTATGGCAAGAAAATATCTAGACTCTGTAGATGAAAATGCTATCCTATTTACGATAGGAGACAATGATACTTTTGCACTCTGGTATCTCCAAGAAATTGAGGAATATCGTACAGATGTGAGAGTAATCAATACCAGCCTAATTAATACCGACTGGTATATGGATCAAATGAAGCGTAAGGCGTATAAAAGTGACGCAGTACCTAGTCAGCTATCGCACGAGCAATACCGTTATGGAACACGAGACTACGCTTTTTACAAACCTGTAAGAGATACGATGCCCATAGATTTATGGATGAACTGGCTTGCCAGTGACGACCCTAGGACAAAAGAGGCCTTGCGCAGTGGGGAGATGTCTGCCACTTTCCCTAGTAAGAATATTGTACTTCCTGTGCGTAAAGATCGAGTGGTTGCAAATGGCACCGTCGCAGCAAAAGATCAAGATGAAATAGTAGATGAAATTGTTTTCTCGCTAAGTGGGGATATTCTGTATAAAAATAGAATCTTAATGCTGGACATCGTCGCGAATAATAACTGGGAACGCCCTATTTATTTTACGGGAGGTAGTTATGGTGATGATGATTATTTATGGATGAAAGACTACTTACAATTGGATGGGGTTTGCTTTAGGCTCGTTCCCATACAAACTCCTGTAGATCCAGAAAATCCATATGATATGGGACGTATTGATACCGAGAAATCATATGAAATAATCAAGAACTGGTATTGGGGCAATAGTGGAAGTCCGGACATTTATCATGATAGAGAGACACGAACCAATGCCATTACCTATAGAGGAAATATTGCACGTGTGGTAGAACAACTTCTCAATGAAGGGCAACCCGATAAGGCTAAAGAATTGATGGACATTGCTATGGAAAAAATGCCTATTGACACCTTTGAGTTTTACACTCTTGTGGAACCCTATGTTTCTGGTTACTATACTATAGGTGAGACCGATCGCGCCCGTGAAATATGGGAACAGCTTGCTTCTAAATATCAAGAGCAGCTAACTTATTTTAGCACATTAAATGAAGAAAGACAGTATAAATACTTTGAAGAAATTTATACCAATATAGAAAAATATCGTGCGCTTGTAGACCTCATAGTTATTAATAGGGATGAGGATCTTATAAAAGTTAAGGCTAACGAGTTTAATAATTATGTAAACCTTTTCCCATTCTTGCTAGATGATGATGAAGACCTTCCTACTCAGCAGGAGTTAGAGGACCTTCCTATTAAAGGCCAACCCATCCCGGCAACATCGCAAGATCTCGAGTAAATGAAATCTTTTATTCCCTTACCTATTAGGATACCCCAGTTAGTAAAATGGTGGTATCCTAAATGGTATATCTGGGATATGCCAAAAAAGGAGAAGGTACTATACTTAAGTTTTGATGATGGCCCTATTCCAGAAGTCACAGAATGGGTTTTGGATACGCTCCTTTCTACCCGACAGGCAGGCTCGCGAAATTCTGCTACGCTTGATTCTCCTATACCTGCAACTTTTTTTTGCATAGGAGACAATGTGCGCAAGCATCCGAAAATTTTTAAAAAGATCATCTCTTCAAATCACGCTATAGGTAATCACACATACAACCATCTAAAAGGAT
This sequence comes from uncultured Flavobacteriaceae bacterium, assembly GCA_964641325.1. Taxonomy (GTDB): domain Bacteria; phylum Bacteroidota; class Bacteroidia; order Flavobacteriales; family Flavobacteriaceae; genus Dokdonia. Next base: position 5,344 of record CAZXMY010000058.1, read on the forward strand.
GGCAAACCGCAAAAGCTACCTATATTGAGAACACGCAGCTTTGCGAAAAAGAAATGTCTAAAATTGCAGAAAAAGAAGGTAAAAAACTAAACTTTCCATTATTCCGACCACCTTATGGAAAGATTAAAAGGAATCAAGCAAAAGCCTTAAGAAAACTTGGATACACCTTGATTATGTATCGTATAGTCGCTTATGATTGGGACGAGAATACAAGCCCTAAGCAATGTCTTGAAAATATAATTAAGAATACGAGAAGTGGAGATATCATTGTTTTTCACGACAGTGTAAAAGCCTATAAAAACCTGAAATACACACTCCCAAGAGCAATAGATTATTTTCTGAAGAATGGATACAGATTTGAAAAGCTCTAAAAAAAGGCTTTCTCGTTAAGGCTATAGTTTAAGAAGCATATTCCAGCATAATACCAATTAGTGTATTTGCATCTTGCTCACCGCTCTGGCGCCATTTCATCTCACCATTTTTGTAGATAATAAGAGTAGGTAAGGATTTAATACGCAAGGCCTCTGCGAGTTCATTATTCTTATCTACATCTATCTTAATTACTTTACCCTTGTCGCCTACTGCAGCCGCAACATCACGAAGCACAGGATGCATAGAAACAGAATTCTCATTCCATTCTGTATAGAAATCCAAAAGAACTGGAACTCCAAGATCTATTAATTCACCAAATTTAGACATATACTTATCTATTTAATACAGAGTGTCTTGTCTCAAAGATACCAAATTCTCTACACTATACCTTTCTGGATCCTTTTTTGAGCTCAATCACAGTGATTTCTGGCCATATTCCTACGCGGCCTGGAAAGGCGAGATATCCAAATCCTCTGTTTACATTTATGTATTGTCCCATCTCTTCATACACACCTGCCCAGTATTTATAACGCCATTTTACAGGACTCCATTTAATCCAACCAGGAATTTCTATCCCAAATTGCATGCCGTGTGTATGCCCACTTAAAGTAAGATGGAAATGTTCCTTATGCTGTATGACTTCATTTTCCCAATGCGAAGGATCGTGGCTTAATAGTATTTTAAAATCATCACTTTGAACTGTTGTAATCGCTTTATTGAGGTCACCTGCTTTTTTAAATCCACCAGCACCCCAATTCTCAACACCTACAAGAGCAATACGTTCTCCGTTTTTTTCTAAAAATCGAGCATCATTAAGGATAAGGTCAAAGCCTATTTCCCTTTGGATCTCTTTAAGACGATTTAAGTTCTCTGCTTTTAATTGGGGAGTTTCCCAAGGCACATAATCTCCATAATCGTGATTCCCAAGAACAGAAAACTTGCCGTCTTTGGCTTTAAGCCTAGCAAAACTATCTTTCCAAGCTTCCATTTCTGAAGCTTCATTATTTACCATATCACCTGTAAAAAGGATAGCATCGCTAGCTTGCTCGTTAATCAAATCTATAGCGTACTCTACTTTTTCCTTATTATCAAAACTACCACTGTGGATGTCACTAATTTGTGTGATGCGATAGCCATCAAAAGCTTCTGGCAAATCTTCAAAATGTAAGGTATAGTTAAGTACCTTAAAATTATAGCGCCCTTTAAGCACTCCGTAAAGTATTCCCGCAAAAGGAATAGCTGCAATTCCTAACGCCAGCTGACTAATGAACTTTCTTCTAGAAGCAAAGTTATAGGACTCATTTTTTCCTATCCATTTTTTTAGTAATCCTTCAAAAAACCGAAAAACATCTTCTCCAAACATTACCCCAATCAAAACCAACTTACACACCAGCATAATCACAAAGGCAACAATAAAAAATTGAGTAGTTGCAGACCAGCTTCTTCTATCACCTGTAGAGAATTGATAAAAAAGTCCACCTATAACAAAAGCCGTAATCACAAAATAGATAATAATTCCTAGCCGTTTTTTTATCAAAAAACGAAATGCCTGGAAGGCATAAATATCCAATGCAATGAGCACAAGGATAAATAAAATCAAAAAGACAATTCTCATACGACCTTAATATCTGCAACAAAAATAGGGTAGCTTAATCATCCTAAACAAGGTTTTGGTATAATTTTACCAAAATAGCGAGACTCCTTAGTACTTTTGCAATGTTATGCTTCAAATCAAAAATCTTTCTTTTACAATATCTGATAGATTTACACTTTCGGACCTTAATTTTTCTATAACTCAAGGCACCCACCTTGCGGTAATAGGAGAAAGCGGTTGTGGCAAGACAACCCTTCTTAAACTCATTTATGGGCTTTACGATTGGGATTCAGGAAGTATTACATGGAAGGATATTGCCGTAAGCGGTCCTAAAGAAAATCTCGTTCCAGGAATGCCTTTTATAAAGTATCTCTCTCAGGATTTTGATTTGATGCCTTTTATTTCTGTAGAAGAAAATGTGCAAAAATTTCTCTCACGTTTATATCCCGATGAAAGTGCCGCACGAACTAAAGAACTGCTTGAGGTTGTTGAGATGACCGCTTTCGCGAAAGCGCACGTAAAAACTCTTTCTGGAGGACAAAAACAACGCGTCGCCCTAGCACAAACCTTGGCCAAAGAACCTGAAGTTCTGCTCCTAGACGAGCCCTTTTCTCATATCGATAATTTTAGAAAAAACAACCTACGACGCAAGCTGTTTACTTATCTCAAAGAACAAGACATCACCTGTATTGTAGCGACTCACGACAGCACCGATATTCTGTCATACGCAGATGAGACCTTAGTTCTCAATGCCGGGAAAATTATTGCTCACGAACCTACATTAACTCTCTATAATAATCCACGTACGCATTATATAGCTTCCTTATTTGGAGAAGTAAATGAGTTGCCTAAGTCCTGGTTTTATCCTGAGGCCAAGGGAACAGAAACGCTCTTACTGTATCCACATCAATTAGAAATAGCAGCGCAAGGGACTCTAGAAGTACAAGTGATACGATCCTATTTTAAAGGTTCTAACTATTTAATTGTCGCTCATCATAATGAAGCTCCTGTTTTATTTAATCATAAGAGTAAATTGGCGTCGGGAAAAGTGTATCGAATTTTACTAGTAAAGTGATTTTTTATAAGCCATTCTTACCGCCTCTTTTTTCCTTCATATACTAGGTTTTATCTACATTAGATTATTTGAGATAATATAAGTCGTGGGTTACATTGCATAAGATTTCCAGCGTAAACCTTTATAAGCCTTAACTTTAGTTCTTAATTTAAAAATGATATTTAATTCATTAAATTCAAAATTAGATATCATGAAACATTTTTTACTTTTTTTAGCGATAAGCCTAGTATGCTCTAACGCTCTATTTTCACAAGATTTTGAATACATTACGCCAGAAGATGATGGTTTACTTCCTGGATTGATGTATGAGATTGTATTTGACAGTGCGGGAAACACCTGGGCCTGTACATGGATTAATCCAAATGGCCCTGGTATTGCAAAACTCGATGGAACGACCTGGTCTACCATAGCGCGAGAGGATGGAGCCAATAGCAATCATCTCGTATCTATCTTAGAGGATAGTAATGGTAACCTATGGTTTGGGAGTGATTTTCCCGACAATGAAGATATCCCACTAGGGCGATTTGATGGTACAAGTTGGACTAATTTTGATCTTTTGGATGGTGCTGTAAGCGTCGTATTAGATATTATCGAGGATAGCGATGGTATTATCTGGTTTGCAACAAACGCTGGTGCCTTTGCTTATGACGGAACAGCATTTACTCAATTTACAACAGATGACGGCTTGTCTAGTAATAGTACATCGAGTGTTACAGAAGACGCAGATGGCAATATATGGTTTGGCACAGCAAACAGTGGCGCAAGCAGATTTGATGGCGAAGATTGGGAGATTTTCACCGAGACAGACGGACTAGCCTCTAACGAAGTGGGAGTCGTCTTTGCAGACGACAATGGCCTTTTATGGTTTGGAAGTGGATTTAGCAATACAGGATTAACAAGTTATGATGGTTCGACATTCACCATTTATACTACTGCAGATGGACTTGCCGATAATAACGTAAGATATATAGAACAGGATACAGAGGGTAATCTTTGGTTCGCAGGTAGTTTTGGCATAAGCAGGTTTGATGGTACTAGCTGGTTTGTAATCAATAATACAAATGGATTATTGGACAACTTAGTCCGATCTATCACTCAAGCACCTAATGGCGATATATGGATTGGAAGTTTTGATGGAATTTCTGTTTTACAAGCAGGGTCTCTTAATACAGATGAAGAGATCTTTGACATGTTTACGGCATTCCCTGTACCCGTAAAAGACACTTTACAAATACAGAAAAATGGAGGTTCATTAGATATAGATTCCATAGCCATTTATGACCTATTAGGAAAAGAACTGTCGTCTGTTATTAATAGTAATAGTATTGATATGAGTTCTCTTTCCAGTGGAATATATTTAGTGCTAGTAAGAGATTTATCTGGCAACTCTCAAACCCTCAGAATTATAAAGGAGTAACTAATTAGCTAACCTTCCACATAACTAGAATATTCCAGAATTAAAATATGGATCGGATATGAAGCACGCTTTCGCGAAAGCGTGCTTCTGCACCGACTTCTTTTCCTAATAGGCGTTGACCTATAGGAGAGGTTGCGCCTATAGCATAATAAGTTTCGTTATGTACCACTAACGCTCCACTGGGAATACTTAGAAAATAGTTTGCCTTATTGGTTAAAACCACACACCCTAATCGTGCGGGACCATTAGAAATTTCTATAGAAATACGATTAAGAATCACTTCTAATTTTTCTATTTCGGCGAGCTGTTTTCCTGCATTTTCTCTTTCCAATTGCAACATGGCTCTCCCTGTCTCGTGTTTATCTCCAGCACTGCTTTTAGTTTCTTCTCTTAATGAAATGGCAACGTTGGTTATTATAGTATCTACAGCTTCTCGTCTGGATGCTAACTGCTGTTTACACGCCTCGCGTAGTTGTTTCTTTATCTGTTGCTGGGTCATTGGGTTGTTCGTCTTGAGCTGTTAGCTGTTAGCTGTTAGCTGTTAGCTGTTAGCTGTTAGCTGTTAGCTGT
>CAZXMY010000059.1:0-9859 GCA_964641325.1 uncultured Flavobacteriaceae bacterium
ACTTTGTTATTCTTAATAATGATGTGGGTTCTCATTATTATAAGTTAAAAGGACTGGATAGGAGATATAGCTTTCGCGAAAAGCTAAAAGGCTACTATGAGTTTGAGTCTAATGCTAACTGGCCAGATGCTGGTTATTTAGCGGCAGCTATTGTTGATTTAGTTAAGCCTATTGCTAGTGCAGACCGTATACAAGAATACTATGAAAGTGATTTAGCTTTTGGAAATTCTCTTTATAAAAAACGACGACATCTCGAAGCATTTGCCTTTGTTTCTGATCTAAAAAAGCAATACAAGAAAAAGGTTAATCTGGATAATCAGAAGCAACTGCTCAAAACGATAAGGGCTAACTCTACGTATAAAGCTACTAAACTACAACGTAATGCCGTTATTTTCGAAGAGCAATTGTTGCTCGATGATTTTAACTTTTTTATGGCGGAAGATGTGCAAAAGGCCTATTTTGATAATCTTGGCTGGTGGAATTATCAAATGGATGAGATAGATGCTGTAATAGATAGTACTGCCAGAAATAGAGAAAGTCGTAAAGCAGCAAAACGTCTCAAATCCTATGTGCAGAAAAGGGTAGAGGAGCAATATATTGTCTATTCTCAAAACAATGGAAGCTTAGAACAGCTTTTATTTATAAATATCCTGCGAACACTAGTAGACCCTAATAACCAAGAGGCATTTATTAATATAATTTCTTTAAGTGCTAAAGAGGGAGATAACAATGCCTCCTTATTTTATCTGGAAGAATTACTTAGAAGTGGGTATACAAATTACGATCGCTTATACACCATAGAAGGTACTACCGCCTTGCGCATAAGCGAAGATTGGAATGAAATAGTAAAAGCCTATTTAGGTAAATCTAAATACTTTGATAACTAAGCTCTAACAGGCCTATTAAGAATAAGATCCAAATAGAGGTTTATTTTATTTTTGAGTTCTTGCCTTGGTGAGATAAAATCTAAGAAACCGTGTTCTTGCACAAACTCTGCAGTTTGGAAACCTTCGGGTAATTCTTTACCTGTTGTATCTCGTACCACACGTGGTCCCGCAAATGCAATAAGTGCTCCTGGCTCAGAAATATTAATATCTCCTAGCATAGCAAAAGAAGCTGTTGTACCTCCTGTTGTAGGATCAGTACAAAGAGAAATATAAGGTATGCCAGCTTCTGCAAGTTGTGCTAATTTTGATGAGGTTTTAGCAAGTTGCATCAGGGATAAAGCGGCCTCCATCATACGTGCACCACCAGATTTTGAAATAATCATAAAAGGGAGCTTGTTCTTAAGCGCATAATCTGCAGCTCGAGCAATTTTTTCTCCTACCACACTTCCCATAGAGCCTCCTATAAATCTAAAATCCATACAAGCAATCACAAGATCCTCACCTTTAGATTTTCCAACAGCCGTTCTAACAGCATCTTTAAGTCCCGTTTTTTCTTGAGCATCCTTGAGACGGTCACTATATTTCTTCTTGTCTTCAAATTTCAAAGGATCTTTAGACGTTAGATTTTTATCTAGCTCCTTAAATTTATTGTCATCAAAAAGGATTTCAAAGTATTCCTTACTTCCTACACGCACGTGATAACCGTCTTCGGGACTTATATAGAAGTTTTTTTCAAGTTCTTCGGTATCTACTATTTTTCCCGTAGGAGATTTGTACCAAAGTCCTTTAGGAGTGTCTTTTTTCTCTTCTGTGGGAGTATGGATTCCTTTATCTTTTCTTTTAAACCAAGCCATATAGAGTGTGTTGGGTAAACTTAATTATGTTGTCTTATTTAGAGTAAAGCTGTTTTTATTATATCTATGCTTTCGCGAAAGCATATTACAAGGTATTCACATTATTTAAATCTGCAAAGGCTTTTTCTAATCTTGCACGCATGGTACCTTCTGCCTTGCGCAGCCAAACTCTTGGGTCGTAGTACTTTTTATTAGGAGCATCTGCGCCATCCGGATTGCCTATTTGTGATTTAAGATAGGCCGCGTTCTCATTAAAATATTCTCTTACACCTTCTGCAGTAGCATATTGTAGATCTGTGTCAATATTCATTTTAACAACACCATAGCCAATAGATTCTTGAATTTCTGCTTCTGTAGAACCACTTCCACCGTGAAAAACAAAGTCGATATGATTGTGCTCTACACCATATTTTTGAGTGATGTGCTCCTGTGAATTTTTTAAAATCTTAGGGGTTAGTTTTACATTTCCTGGTCGATACACACCGTGCACATTACCAAAAGCAGCGGCAATGGTAAATTGATCACTTATTTTCATTAATTCTTCATAAGCGTAGGCAACCTCTTCGGGTTGCGTATAGAGCTTTGAGGCATCTACATCACTATTGTCTACTCCATCTTCTTCACCACCAGTAATCCCTAACTCTATTTCTAGTGTCATATCCATCTTTTCCATACGAGCAAGATAGGTCTTACAAATTTCTATATTTTCTTCTAAAGGTTCTTCACTTAAATCTATCATATGCGAACTAAATAAGGAATGCCCATGCTCTTTATAATGCGCCTCACTAGCGTCTAATAGTCCGTCGATCCAAGGAAGTAATTTTTTAGCGCAATGATCTGTATGCAAAATTACCGTTGCACCATAAGCTTCGGCGAGTTGATGGATGTGCTTTGCTCCGGCAATAGCTCCTGCGATGGCTCCTTTCTGATTATCATTACCCAATCCTTTACCCGCATTAAACTGGGCACCACCATTACTAAATTGTATAATTACAGGTGCATTTAATGCCGCTGCTGTTTCTAATACCGTATTGATACTGTTAGATCCTATTACGTTTACGGCAGGCAGGGCAAAGCCTTTTTCTTTTGCATAGTTAAATACTTTCTGGACGTTGTATCCAGTAACTACTCCGGGTTTGATAGAATGAGCCATGTATTTAGTTTTAAATTAAGTGGATAAAAATACTAAAATATCCCTAAAAAACGCTTTCTTCTCTCCCAAGATACTCTTATTTTTTAGCGATAACGTTTGCGTTAGGATAGCACTAGAAAGGATAGTTAATTCCTACGTTGTACACTGCATTTGCAAAGTTATATTCTTTAAAAAACCTATTGCCGCGAGATAAAGCTGGATTGTATGTTTTAAAGCCTATATCAAAACGTATTAAGAAAAAATCAAAATCCCATCGTACTCCAAAACCAGAACCCAAAGCCAATTCTTCCAGGTTTCTCAAACCTGTAAAAACGGCACCCTCGTCTTCTACGTTGTCCAATACATTCCAGATATTACCAGCATCCATAAAGAGAGCTCCTTTTATTGGACCTAATAAATTAAAGCGATACTCCGCATTAAAGGCCAGTTTCATATTAGCTTCATTAAACTCATTAGGGCTACCACTACTACCTGGACCTAGGTCATAGGCTTGCCAGGCTCTGTTATCATTAGATCCACCGGCAAAGAAACTTCTAATAAATGGAATATTATTCGAGTTGCCATAGGGTATAGCTGCACCTCCAAAGGCTCGCACTGCAAATACATTTTCGTTGCCCAAATCCCAATGTTTTGTATAGTCCAATTCGCCTTTTACATACTGAGAAAATACAACCCCAAAAAGTCTAGAATTTCCATCATCATTTTGCGAAGCGTTTGCAATATTGGCTACTAGGGATAGGGCATTTCCCGCTAGTTCCAGACGAGTTCGTAATCGAGAAAAGGTATTATCGAACAGGTTTTCTCGATTGTTATATACATATGAAAAATTAAGTGAGACAATGAGGTTATCTTCTACAAGACGTTCTTGTCTCTCTGCAATAGCATTAATCTCATTAGATTCACTTGCATTAAAACCTGCAATTTCTCCATTTTCAAAATCATTAATAAAATTTTGTGCTCCATTGGGAATAGACAGGTTACTATTGCCATTACTATCTTGTACAAAATAGTCCGGATTTACATTAGTAATATTATCTACCGCCAGATCATTTAGATCTTCAAAACTATTTACATAGATATTAAAATAGTTAGTGGGGTTAAGATTACGCACGTATTGCGCGTCGAGAATATCAAAAGAATAACTACTGTTTCTTGAAGGTTGCCAGCTATATCCCAATCTGCCTGCTACACTTTGTTTATCCAAGCCTATATTACGTTGCGCACTTACACCTAGATTAAAACGGGTACTAGGTTGCCAATCTGCGGGGATCAATTTTCTAGTATTTACAGGAAAAAATATACGAGGAAACGTCAAGCTCACATCGGCTCCAATTTCTGAAATATTAAAAAAGCTATCATCAGCATTGGCAGCATCATCTGAGGCTCCTATACTTCCTCTTCCCGAAATTTCCAAGGTCTCTGCTCCTCTAAAAATATTGCGTATCAAAAGAGATCCAAATCCAGCAACGCCAATATTCTGAATATTAGAGGTAGAGGCATCAAAATCTGCTCTTAGCTTATATTTTTCCAGAGGTGTAAGTCGTATACTGGCAATAAGGTCTGTTCGAGTGCTATCTCTAGGATCTTCTATATACTGTATACTGGGGTATTTAAAAGTACCTAATCTACTTAGGCGTGTGAGTGTTTGCGTGCGGTCAATATCTCGATAAATGTCGCCCCGTTTAATAGATAAAATATCAGTAAGAGCCTTTGTTTTATAATTTATTTTGTCATAAGCTAGAAGAGTATATCCTTCCTCGGTGGTTAAAGTATCCCTAAATATTTGATCTCTTTTTGCAAAACCATAATCTGTAATAATATTTACTTCACTAATCTTATGAACCTTAAAAGGGAATGATCTTACGGTGTCATTTATGACTTCGGTTCGGTCATCAATAATATATTCAATATTGGCCTTGTGATTGGTATTTACGGTATCAAGAATAAGTCTAATGCGATCTTGCTCAAAATGATACATCCCATTGTTGCGAAACAGATATTCCAAACGAGCGGTTTCCCGATTAATATTTGCTGTTTGAAAACGATCTCCAGATTTTAAAAATGAACCCGATCGATGCGCCGTATAAATAGAGTCTGCCACGGGAGAAGCTATTATAGGAGTAATAGAGTCTAGTACATAGGGTTCTTCAAGGTCTACTTTGTAGTCTACACTTGCTCTTTGATTGCTATCTTTTTTTATATCATAAGTGACTTTGGTATTAAAATAACCATTGTTAATATAGTAGGTAGACAGTCGTTGAGCAGATTTTTCTGAGATAAAATCAGATACAATAGCAGGAGGTTCACCCGCATTTTTAAGCCCCGTATTAAAGTCTTTTTTAAAGCGTCTAAAGGCTTCTACTTGCTTTCGCGAAAGCAATCTAGACCAGAAATTCTTGCGTGTTAAACTCGCTTCCCGTTGCGCGTTTAAGATACTGTCTAAATTGGCTCTGGCGAGATTGTAGGTATGCAATCTAAACGGTATCCCTAGAATAGGCCTTGAGTTAGGCTTTTGATATAAAAAATTATTGGCTCTACTATCATCTGTCTTCTCACCATCTACGTAAATGGTGTTTTTTGTAAGGAGGTGTTCATCCTCTGCCATCCTTTTTGTGGCATCACAACTTGTGATGATAATGGCTAGCCAGATAAATAGTGATATTTTTGTAAAGAAATGTTTCAAATACTAAGGAAGTTCTAAGCTCAAAAATACATCTAAATCGTGTTAAGCAAAAATACAATCAAACGAATAACGAGATTAGCTCAGAAAAAGTACCGTATGGCAGATGGTCTTTTTGTAGCCGAAGGTGTTAAAGTGATACAAGAGTTGCTAAACTCTACCCTGGAATTAGAAGAATTGTATAGTATCGAAGAAGGTCTTTTCGATAATCCTAAGTGTATTCTAATCAGCTCAAAGGAGTTAAAAAGTATTAGTTTTTTGAGTACTCCGCAAAAAACACTCGCTCTTTTTAAAACACCCAAACCGCAAGAAATAGCAGATGAAGGACTTACTGTAGCCTTAGATAATGTGCGTGATCCGGGAAACTTAGGTACAATCATTAGACTTTGTGATTGGTTTGGGATACCAACCCTCATTTGTTCGGAAGGAACTGTAGATTGCTACAACCCTAAAGTAGTGCAGGCTACAATGGGATCTATAGCAAGAGTAGATGTGGTTTATACTCATCTTCCCGAGTATCTAAAAAATACGCAAAGAACCATTTATGGCACTTTTATGAATGGAATAAACGTATATGAATCAACACTATCCAAGGATGCCATTCTCATTATGGGCAATGAGGCCAATGGGATTACGCAAGAAGTGAGCGAACAGGTACAAAATAGAATTTCTATTCCGCGTTTCGGACCTCATAAAGTTACAGAAAGCCTAAATGTAGCGATGGCTACAAGTATTTTTTTGAGCGAGTTTAGGCGCTAACGATCTATTGAAACGTAAAATTGAGAAAGAAGCCTCTCGATTGGAGCTTATCTATATTACCTGTCCAAGGACTATCTGGCCTGTTATCAGGAACAAGCTCATCTGTAAAGGCAAATACACCTTTGATGCTTGGGGTAAACTTAAACCAGAATAAATAAAGATCGATTCCAAAACCTACTTCATAAAACAAGGTGTTTCGGGTTGTTCTAAATTGTCCAGCAAAATTGTCATTCGGGTTCTCTTCGTTACTCGATAGATTTATTGCTGTTGCAACACCTATTGAAGTAAACGGTCTGACATTATTAAGGCGTTTTGTATTAAATCTTAACAGAAAAGGGATGTATATATATGTGCCTTGCACTTCTCTCGTAAGGTCATCTTCACTATCAAATCGGATATCTGGAGCATAAATCAAATTACGTTGTACAAAGACTAAACCTGGTTCGGTTCTGAAGTCAATATATTCTGATAAACGCAAGCTACCTACAAGTCCTACATTAAAGCCGGCATCTCTTTCTACAATTACATCTGTCTGTTCTCTTTGATAATCAAAATTAAAATCAAAAGAGTTAGTTCCTAAATAGTATCCCCAGGAGATCGGAGCTTTATCAAAATTTTGATTATTCTGAACTCGAGGTCTCGTGAGCCATTGAGCCTGAGTAGACAGGCTGGTAAGCAATAGAAATGTGCTAATAATTAGTATTCTCATGTACTTATTTTGAGGCTGTATAAATGGTTGCTACACCAAAGGTTTGCGGTTGGTTTTCCACCTTTGTAAACCCAATTTTTCTTATAATATTGTTTAAAGCTTCTCCAAAAGGAAAAACAGAAGCACTCTTACTAAGATATGCATAAGCGTCCTTGTCTTTAGAAAATAATCTTCCTACTGCCGGTAAGATATAATTACAATGGATGTTGTATCCTTGCTTAAAAGGTGTTTTAGTGGGTACAGAGGTTTCTAGAATTACAAAAACTCCTCCAGGTTTAAGCACTCTTAAAATCTCGTCAAGCCCTTTTTCTAAATGCTCGAAGTTACGCACGCCAAAAGCAACAGTAATCGCATCAAAACTATCATCATCAAAAGGCATATTCTCACTGTCTGCCTGTACCATTTCTATGCGATTATCTAATCCAACTTGCTTTATTTTTTTTCGACCCATAGACAGCATACCTTCAGAAATGTCTAAACCTATAAGTTTAGTAGCAGCCGTTTTCTTCGCCATATTGATAATCAAATCACCTGTACCGGTTGCTATGTCAAGAATACTTTGAGGTTGAGTGTCTGCTACAATTTGCACCACTTTCTTACGCCATTTTACATCTATCCCAAAGGAAATGACACGATTAAGGCTGTCATATTCTCCAGAGATGGTATCAAACATATGTTCAACTTGTTCTTTCTTAGACTGCTCAGAAGTGTTGTATGGCGTTACCTTTTTGGACATGCGCAATTTTTGTGCAAATATACATCATGAAAAGCAAGACATTTAGCTTGATATCAGATACTTTTTAATCAACTGTAGAGCTTGCATTGGTATTAAGTAGTCCTATGTATTATGCTATTCTGGTAGTTTCGAAGACAAGAGGTTCACTTTCGCTAACTTGCCCGCTGCTAGGTAGGAGCATATAACAACACAATTTGTAACTATCACTTTCTACTATCTCTATACAATCCCTTATCTTTGATACACTTTTCAGAAAACTATTTTATGAAAATTATTATTGCGGGAGCTGGAGAAGTAGGATTTCACCTTGCTAAACTTTTGTCTTACGAGTCTCAGGACATTACACTGCTAGATCCTGATAAAGAAAGCCTTTCTTATGCAGATACTCACCTTGATATACGCACTATTAAGGGAGATGCCACATCTATTGCGATATTGCAGGATGCTCGGGTAGAGAGCGTAGATCTCGTGATTGCAGTAACCTCAAGTGAGACGACCAATATTACCGTATGTGTATTGGCAAAACAACTAGGTGCAAACAGAACGATTGCAAGAATTTCTAATACAGAATTCATTGAAAACAAAGAACTAGCCGGTTTTTCTAAATTTGGTATAGATGAACTTATTTCTCCAGAAAGCTTGGCTGCGTCGGAGATTGAGTTGTTGCTTAGTCAAAGTGGTTTTAGTGACAGTTATGAGTTTGAAGATGGTGCGCTTACTATGGTAGGAACCACTTTATCTAAGGGAGCTCCTTTTATTGGTAAAAGCGTTATTGAAGCGGCCAATATTTTTCCTGAGCTCCATTTTATGCCTATTGCAATACAACGTATTGGAACACAGTTTACCTTAATCCCAAGAGGAGATACTGTATTTAAAGAAGGTGATCAAGTATATTTTATGACTATCGCTGGAGGCGTAGAAGAAATTTATAAACTCACTGGAAAAGTTAAGGAAGAAATAAAGAATGTAATGATCTTGGGTGGAGGCAAGATAGGATATAAAACCACAAGAGATCTCGGCGCTAGTAAGTTGAACGTTAAACTTATAGAGAGAAATAAGGCAAAAGCAACAGATCTTGCAGATGTTCTTCCTAAAGCTTTAATTATTAATGGAGATGGAAGAAATGTAGAATTGCTAGAAGAAGAAAATATAACAGAAATGGATGCCTTTATCTCGGTTACCGGAGATAGTGAGACAAATATAATGTCATGTTTGGTAGCCAAATCCAAAGGCGTTAAAAAAACTATTGCCCTGGTAGAGAATATGGATTACTTCCAGCTATCACAAAGCATAGGGATAGATACCTTAATAAATAAAAAGCTTCTTGCTGCCAATAATATCTTTAGATACATTAGAAAAGGAGAGGTGGTAGCCATGACCAAGCTCAATAATATGAATGCTGAGCTCCTGGAGTTTATTGTAAGACACTCCTCAGAAGCAGAGGGAAAACGCATTGTTGATCTGGATTTTCCGAGGTCTGCAACTATAGGCGGTGTAGTACGCAATGGCCAAGGCTATATTGCATTAGGGGATTTTAAGATCATAGAAGGAGATCGCGTTGTGGTATGTTGTTTGCCGCGATCTATAAAACAGGTTGAAAAAATGTTTGTCTAGCCAGATGCCTAAACTCAATTATAAAATTATTTTTCATTTAATGGGTCTACTGTTGCTGGTAAACGGTGGGTTTATGGTTATTGCTGCTTTGGTAAGTTTTATTACCAAAGATGGTGTGGGCTTGGCTATTTCTTTAGCAGGAGCAATAACCTTATTTGCGGGAATGCTCTTGATGTTTGTAACAAGAGACCACAAAAAAGAAATAAAAAAGAGAGAGGGATATATTGTAGTAACTTTTGGATGGTTATTTATGTCCTTAAGTGGTATGCTACCCTATTTGGCCTCTGGTTCTATACCCGAAGTCACTAATGCTTTTTTTGAAACTATAAGTGGTTATACTACCACAGGAGCAACTATTTTAACAGATATAGAATCCTTACCTAAAGGAATACTCTTCTAGAGATGTATCACACATTGGATAGGATGGATGGGTATTATTGTGCTGGCAATCGCCATCCTACCGTTAT